>JBCBWJ010000048.1:0-10727 GCA_039817165.1 Pseudomonadota bacterium
CCGCCTTGAGGTTCGCGCCCTCGGTCGCGTGGAGGAGTCCAAGCGCGTGCAGATGACCCGTAGTGCGGGCATCTTGGCAGTGGATCATCTGAAAAACCCCCAAAAGGTGATGTGCGGTGGTTCGGGCGAGCGACCAACGGCGCGCTGACCGATCCGAGATGCGCGCGTTTACCAGTGCAAGAGGGATACCGCGAGATTGTGCCCGACCCAGCATGTTAGGCCATAGCTCACTTTCGACGAAGACGCCCGCGTCGGGTGCCCAGTGATCAAGAAACCTGTTCACGGCGCGAGGTGTGTCTATAGGCGCAAACTGATGTTGGGTGCGCGGGGGCAGGCGGCCTGCCAAAATCTGGGCCGAGGTCGCCGTGCCGGAGGTAAGCAGGAAAGACAACGCAGGGTGTGTCTCGGCCAAAAGCGCGATGAGGCGCAAGACTGAGAGACTTTCCCCAACGGAAGCCGCATGACACCACAAAAGCGGGCCGTCGGGACGGGCTTTGGTCGGGTGACCTTTGCGCTCCTCGACACGCTCGACCGCCGTGCCCAAGGCACGCAGCTTTCGGGCTATGCGAGGGAAGATCAAAGGTCCGGCCAGCGCAGACAGTCCGGAATAGAGCCGCAGGGGCAATGGCGCGGGCATCATCAGCCGCCGGTGTGACTCATGTGGCGCGACATCTGGCCGGTGATATTTTGTCGGGCATAGTCGAAATCATGCCCCTTTGGTTTTGCATCGATGGCGGCGCGAATAGCCTCTTCCAGCGGGGCGTCGTTGCCGGGGTTGTTGCGCAACGGCGCGCGTAAATCGGCCATGTCTTCCTGACCCAGACACATATAAAGTTCACCCGTACAGGTGAGGCGAACGCGGTTGCAGCTTTCGCAGAAATTGTGAGTGAGCGGGGTGATGAAGCCGATTTTCTGGCCTGTTTCCTGCAATTGTACGTATCGCGCGGGCCCGCCTGTGCGCTCGGGAATGTCGATCACGGTGTAGGCATCAGACAGGCGCATGCGCAGATCCGACAGCTTCCAATACTGCCCTAGACGCCGCTCATTTCCGATGTCGCCCATGGGCATCACTTCAATGAAAGTCAGATCCATGTCACGCTTGGAACACCACGCGACAAGGTCGAACAACTCATCCTCGTTGAAGCCCTTGAGCGCCACTGTGTTGATCTTGACCCGCATCCCGGCGCGTTGAGCGGCGTCGATGCCGCGCAAGACTTGCTGCAGGCGGCCCCAGCGGGTGATGTCGGCAAATTTTTGTTCATCAAGCGTGTCGAGCGATATGTTGATCCTACGCACACCAGCCGCGTATAGTTGATCTGCGAAGCGTTCCAGTTGAGAGCCGTTCGTTGTCAAGGTCAACTCTTTCAACTCACCCGCTTCAAGATGGCGCGTCATCCCATTGAAAAACGTCATAATATCGCGCCGAACGAGCGGTTCGCCGCCAGTGATGCGCAGCTTTTCGACCCCGAGACCGATGAAGGCGCTGCACATGCGATCCAGTTCTTCCAACGTCAGCAGTTCTTTCTTTGGCAGAAAGGTCATGTTTTCCGCCATGCAGTAGACACAGCGAAAATCGCACCGGTCTGTCACGGAGACGCGCAGGTAGGTGATGGCGCGCTGGAAAGGGTCTATCAGAGGGGCATTCATAGGGATAAGTTAGGGATCTGTCGGGGGGCTGGCAAGAGCCGTGACGTGATGGTTCGCCGAGCGTGTTGAGCAAGGAAGAGTGCGATGAAAAAACTTGGTTTTTTGCTGGCGTGCAGCGTTATCCTCTCGGGATGCGGTGTGATGCCGGAGGGGTTTTTTAGCAATCGTGACCGACCTGACCCCGTGGTTGAGGCTGCTCCCGAGCCCGCTGAAGATGAAATCCCCGACAACGCCCGCACCGCCGAACAGTTCGACACCACCAGCGCGGATGATCGCGCCGCCGCGTTGGAGGCCGCGTCCTCTACGGACGCGGAGACTGATCTGGGCCTGACAATCGCGTCGTTGGGTGATGTGACGGAGACGGGCATATGGGTGAAAACACCGCTCGTGACGGAAGGCTCGAAGGGTCGTGTGGAGTTCACTCGGACTGGCAAGGCTGTTGCCGTTGACTTGATCCCGCTTGACGGAGAGGCTGGGTCGGGCAGTCGCATATCCCTGGCGGCCATGCGTCTTTTGGAGGTGGACCTGACGGCGCTGGCGGAACTGCGCGTGTTTCGCGTCAATTGAAACCGGGCGCCGTGGGCAAACAGGAATGAGTGCTTTTTACAGGATGAAAGCTTGGCCCGCTCTTTGGACGGTTCAAGCATTTCGCATTAGGTTTCTGTTATAAAGCTTTAATATCACTCAACAGTCACGGATTTCGCTAGGTTGCGAGGTTGATCCACGTCTGTGCCTTTTGCAACCGCCGTGTGGTAGGCCAAAAGCTGCGCGGGGATTGCGTAGAGAATGGGGGCCACGAGCGGATCACAGGTTGGCAGGATCAAGGTTTTCCACACGCCGTCACTGGCTTGCGTTGCGCCGGCCTTGTCTGTCACGAGGCAGACCTTGCCGTCTCGCGCCATCACTTCCTGCATATTTGATACGGTCTTGTCGAACAGCACATCGCTCGGCGCAAACACAATGACAGGCATTCGATGATCGATGAGTGCGATCGGCCCGTGCTTCAACTCGCCGGAAGCGTAACCTTCGGCATGTATATAGCTGATTTCCTTGAGTTTCAACGCACCTTCAAGCGCCAGTGGAAAGAGCATACCGCGTCCAAGAAACAGCGCGCTTGTGGCCTCAGCCAGACCGTTGGCCACGTGGCGCACAGCCTCGCTTTCGTCCAAGGTTCGGCTCATCAGTGCGGGCAGGCCGCGCAAGGACGAGAGTGTATCGGCGAAGCGGTCACTGCCGATGGTGCCCCGGTCCTGAGCCGCCTTCAGCGCCAGCAACAAAAGGACCACCAATTGACAACTGAACGCTTTGGTGGATGCCACGCCGATCTCGGTGCCGGCAAAGATCGGCAATGCGAGCAGCGCTTCGCGGGCAATGGAACTTTCGGCCACATTCACCACGGCCAAGGTTGAAGACCGTTCGGAGCAGTAGCGCAGGGCCGCGAGCGTGTCGGCGGTCTCGCCGGATTGGCTGACAAAGATTGTCAGAGTACGGGCGGGAATAGGCGGCTCGCGGTAGCGGAATTCCGACGCTATATCCACTTCCGCAGGCACACCCGCCACCTTTTCAAACCAGTACTTTGCCGTCAGGCACGCGTAGTAGGCTGTACCGCACGCCACCAATGTGATGCGATCAATCTTATTGAAATCAGGGCATTTTTCGTCGATCTGGA
Source organism: Pseudomonadota bacterium (assembly GCA_039817165.1). Taxonomy (GTDB): domain Bacteria; phylum Pseudomonadota; class Alphaproteobacteria; order Rhodobacterales; family Rhodobacteraceae; genus Roseovarius. The sequence continues at coordinate 3,317 of JBCBWJ010000048.1, forward strand.
TAACAGATCCATCAGCGGATAGATAATGCCGCAAGGCATCGCCGATCACCCCGGGTTGTTCCGCGATTTCCTTGGCCATGAAGTGCTTGTGCCCGGCCTTGTCGACCTGGGCATTGTCCACCTGCACCACGCGCATGTCGCGGTTGGCAAGCGTGCCTTGCGCGTCCGTTATAACAATGCTGTTGCGGGTCAATACGGCGCAGTCGCCTTCTTCGAGATAGGTGATCTTGTCAGTCAGCGGGGCGAGCGCGATGGCATCGGAGCCCACGAAGGTTTCACCATCCCCGTGACCTATGGCCAGTGGGCTGCCTTTGCGCGCCGCAACGATCAGGTCGTGTTCACCCTCAAACAGGAAGCAAAGCGCATAAGCACCGTGTAATTCTTCGAGCGTTTTCTTTGCTGCTTCAACAGGCTCCAGACCGTTTTGTATGTGATGGTGGGTGAGCAAAGCGACCGTTTCGGTGTCTGTGTCGGTCACGAACTCAGCCCCTTCCGCGGCCAATTTTTCGCGCAGGTCCCTGTAGTTCTCTATGATCCCGTTGTGGACAACGGCCACAGGGCCGGCCTTGTGGGGGTGAGCGTTCGAAACGTTTGGGGCACCATGAGTGGCCCAACGGGTGTGACCTATGCCAGACTTGCCTGCGAGCGGCTCATGCACAAGCAGGTCGGACAGGTTATGGAGCTTGCCAACGGCACGCCTGCGATCCAATTGGCCCTCATTGATCGTTGCAATCCCGGCACTGTCGTAGCCGCGATATTCTAGCCGCTTGAGCGCTTCAACGAGAATCGGTGCAACCTCATGATTGCCTAGCACCCCCACGATTCCACACATCAGTCATTCTCCTGCTCATGCTTTTTCTTTTTTGTTTTCAGTAGGTCCATCAGTTTGCGGGCCATGCCGGGCTTGGTCACCTGTGCGCCCCGAGCAATCGCCAGCGCGCCTGCATCGACATCTTTGGTGATAACAGATCCGGAGGCCGTCATGGCCTCATCGCCCACAGTGACGGGCGCGACGAGCATGGTGTTGGATCCTATGAACGCGCGTGCACCCACTTCGGTGCGATGTTTCATCACGCCGTCGTAGTTGCAGGTGATTGTACCCGCCCCGATATTGGTATTCTCGCCCACATGCGCATCGCCCACGTAGCTAAGATGGCCAATTTTTACGCCCTCATCCAGCTGCGCGTTTTTGAGTTCAACGAAGTTGCCGATCTTGACATGTTCGGAGATCTCCGTGCCACCTCGCACTCGGGCAAAGGGGCCGACGACAGCGCCGCGGGCGATGTGCGTGTCTTCGAGATGGGTGAAAGCGCGAATGCGAGCGCCGGTTTCAACGGTGACAGCGGGGCCAAACACCACGTTGGGTTCAATCAGGCAATCGCGCCCCAGCACGGTGTCGAAGGCGAACTGGACGGTGTCTGGGGCCGACAGCGTAACGCCGTTTTCCAACGCAACATCGCGAGCGCGGGCTTGGAAGGCGCGTTCGGCCAAAGCCAGTTCAGCGCGGGAATTGATGCCCATCGTCTCAGCTTCGTCGCAGGCAATCGCCGTGGCCGACAGACCGTCCGACCGGGCGAGGGCAACGATGTCGGTGAGATAGTACTCGCCTGCGGCATTGGCATTGTCGACCCGTGCGACAAGGTCCATGAGGCGCCTGGCGTCTGCCATGACAATGCCGGAATTGCAAAAGGTTACGGCGCGTTCTTTATCTGTCGCGTCCTTGAATTCTACGATCTGATCCAGCGAGTCACCCGTCATGATAAGCCTTCCGTAGCGGGCAGGATCAGCGGCCTCAAATCCCAAGACCACCACGTCGTGCGTGCGGCGCGCCTCGGCCATTCGGGTCAGGGTCTCCGGTCGTACGAAAGGCGTGTCGCCATAGAGCACCACCGCGTCGCCGGAAAACCCTTCAAGTGCGGGGGCGGCCTGAGCGACGGCGTGTGCGGTGCCAAGTTGTTCAGCTTGCACCACAACATGCGCCCGAGGATCGACCTCTGCCGCGGCGCGGCCCACGGCCTCGGCCTCGTGCCCGGCCACGACAATCACCCGCTCCGGCTCCAGCGCGGCCCCGGCGCGCATCGCGTGGGCCAACATCGGTGCGCTGGCAATGGGGTGCAGCACCTTAGGCAGGTCAGATTTCATCCGCGTGCCTTTTCCGGCCGCGAGAAGAATAAGCGCAGTTGTCATTTGGCCCCATTCCTTTACATGCGCGTCAGGTTTTATCTGCTGGCGCAGGCCGCGCAAGCCGTCAGGCCATCAAAGGTTGTTGCGGCGTGTCATAAAGAGCAGCGGAAACGCGCCAAAGGGAGGCAGTACAGAGCATGGGAACAGTTGTTTTTGATCTCGACGGGACGTTGGCCGACACCAGCGGGGATTTGATCGAGGCCGCGAATGCGTGCTTTCGCGCCATGGGCGCAGGCGATGTGATGCGTCCGGGGCTGGATGCGGACACCGCGCTGACCGGGGGCAAGGCCATGCTGCGGTTAGGGCTGTCGCGGATGGACAAGGCGGTCGATGAGGGTCAGGTCGACCGCTGGTATCCAATGCTGCTCGAGGCCTATGAGGCCAAGATCGACCATCACACGGTCTTTTTTCCCGGCGCAATGGAGGCAGTGCGTGAGTTGAAAACGCGCGGCCACCGCGTGGCGATTTGCACCAACAAGCCTGAAAAGCTCGCTCGGCTATTGTTTGAAAGCATGGGCGTTTTACACGAGTTTCACAGCCTCATAGGAGCTGACACGCTGACGGTGCGCAAACCTGACCCCGAACCGTTGCGAGAGGCGGTGCGCCGCGCAGGGGGTGTTGTGCACGAAGCGATCATGATCGGAGATACGATCACGGATCACTCGACCGCGCGTGCGGCGGGCGTGCCGTCGATCCTTGTGACCTTCGCGCCCGGTCGTGAAAAGGTTGGGGAGATGAAGCCGGACGCGCTCTTGACCCATTTTGACGCGTTGCCTGATCTGGCCGACACTTATCTGCTGCAACGCTGAGAGTTGACGGGCGCTTCGGGAGGCCCCAAAACATGGGTATGCAAGAGGTTTTCAAAGGCAATTTCACCCAGCAAGAGCCAATTCCTGAAGAGGGAATTGCCGCGGCCTTGGAGGTGATGCGCAGCGGGCGGCTTCATCGATACAACCTGTCTCCGGGCGAGTTGGGTGAGGTGGGGCTGCTGGAACAGGAATTCGCAGGTTACGTGGGTACGCGATATGCGTTGGCGGTCTGCTCGGGCGGGTACGCCCTGGCCACGGCCCTGCGGGCGTTGAAAGTGTGTCCCGGCGACCGGGTGTTGACGAACGCATTCACGCTTGCACCAGTGCCCGGGGCCATTGCGTCTGTGGGGGCCGTTCCGGTGTTTGTCGGCGTGACAGAGGATCTGGTGATCGACCTTGATGATCTAGCTGCCAAGGCAGATCAAGCGGATGTTTTGATGCTAAGCCACATGCGCGGGCATATTTGTGACATGGATCGGCTGGTGGAGATTTGTTGCAAGGCTGGTGTCACAATCGTAGAGGATTGCGCCCATACGATGGGGGCCTCCTGGCGCGGGGTTGCCTCAGGGCGGCACGGGCTGATCGGGTGTTATTCAACGCAGACCTACAAGCACATGAACTCGGGCGAGGGCGGGTTTCTTGTCACTGATGAGGACGAGATCATGGCGCGGGCGACGATGCTTTCCGGCTCTTACATGCTCTATGAACGCCACGGCGCTGTTCCGGACGCGGAGGTGTTCGAGGGTGTCAAATATGACACGCCCAACGTGTCAGGCCGGATGGACCATCTGCGCGCGGCGATCCTGCGGCCGCAATTGGCGCGGCTGGATCAACAATGCGCGGCCTGGAACGCGCGCTACCGCGCGGTTGAGGACGGCCTGCGCGACACGCCCGGCCTTCGCATGGTCGAGCGGCCTGAGCAGGAGCGTTACGTCGGCTCCTCCATTCAGTTTCTGCTGCTGGACTGGTCGGATGCGGCCATTGCCGATGTTCTGCGGCGCTGCGCGGCGCGCGGGGTGGAGCTGAAGTGGTTTGGCGGCGCGGAACCCACCGGGTTTACGTCGCGCTACGACAGCTGGCGCTATGCCCCGAGCGCACCCATGCCCGCCAGTGACCGGGTGCTGCGCGGGGTGATCGACATGCGCTTGCCGCTGACCTTCAGCCTTGAGGATTGCGCGCTGATTGCGCGGATCATCCGGGCGGAAGTGGGCGCCGTCTGGCAAGAGCAGGCGGCTTGATCGGCCTCGGGCGTTTTGCGTGGTTGGATGTGAGTATTTTTGGCCAGATGAAACCCGAAGTGGGTGCGCAAACGGGCAATTGCGATTGACGCAGAGGCGCGCGCGCTTTAGATAAATGAACAAGCGTTCAATAAATGCGGAGGAGAGGCGAATGTTCAATGCCACGATGCGCTTTGATCTTGGGGAGGATGTGGATGCGTTGCGCGAGCTCACGCATCGTTGGGCGCAAGACCGGGTGAAGCCCTTGGCCACGCAGATAGATGCAGACAACGCCTTTCCCTCTGAGCTGTGGGGCGAAATGGGCGACCTGGGGCTTTTGGGCATCACGGTGCCAGAGGCATACGGCGGCGTGGACCTTGGTTATTTGGCGCATACCGTGGCCATTGAAGAACTTGCGCGGGCATCGGCTTCTGTTTCGTTGAGTTACGGCGCGCATTCCAACTTGTGCGTCAATCAGATCAAGCTCAACGGCACGCAGGCGCAAAAGGATGCCTTCCTTCCAAAGCTCGTCTCGGGCGAGCATGTGGGCGCGCTTGCGATGTCGGAGGCGGGCGCGGGCAGTGATGTGGTGTCGATGAAGCTCGGCGCGGAAAAGCGCAATGATCACTATCGTCTCAATGGCACGAAATACTGGATCACCAACGGCCCGGATGCCCACACGTTGGTGGTCTATGCCAAGACCGATCCAGAAGGCGGATCCAAGGGTATCACGGCCTTTCTCATTGAAAAGACAATGAAAGGTTTCTCGACGTCGCCGCATTTCGACAAGCTGGGAATGCGCGGGTCGAACACCGCCGAGTTGATTTTCGAGGATGTCGAAGTGCCTTTCGAGAACGTTTTAGGCGAGGACGGCCGCGGCGTTCAGGTGCTGATGTCGGGTTTGGATTATGAGCGCGTTGTGTTGGCCGGGATCGGCCTTGGGATCATGGCGGCCTGTCTCGATGAGGTGATGCCCTATCTGGCGGAGCGCAAGCAGTTCGGCAAGCCCATCGGGTCCTTCCAACTGATGCAGGGCAAGATCGCCGACATGTACACCGCGATGAATTCCGCCCGAGCCTACGTCTACGAGGTGGCCAAGGCCTGTGACCGGGGGGAGGTGACTCGCCAGGACGCAGCCGCCTGCTGTCTTTATGCCAGCGAGCAGGGCATGGCTCAGGCCCATCAGGCGGTGCAGGCCATGGGTGGGGCGGGGTTTCTCAACGATGCCGCCGTGGCGCGGATTTTCCGCGATGCCAAACTGATGGAGATCGGGGCAGGCACGTCCGAAATCCGTCGCATGCTGGTGGGTCGAGAGATGATGGGGGCGATGACGTGAGGGTTTTGGCGACAATGGCCGTGTTTGCAGCGATGAGCGCGCCAGTGGCAGCACAGGATCTGGTGTTTTCGCCTGCGGCCACCGAGGCCTGTCTGGCGTCGACCCAAAGCTATGACGGGCGGCATGCCTGCATTGGCGCTTCGGCGGAGCTTTGCATGGAAGGGACCCAAGGCGGGTTTTCCACCTATGGGATGGGCGGGTGCCTGTCGGCGGAGCTTGAGTATTGGGATGCGCAGCTCAACCTGGTCTATGCTGCCGCTGTTGAAGCTGCGCGCTCCTTTGATGCGGAGACAGCCCAGTACGCGGCGCATCTGGCCACGCGGGAGGCCAATTTGCGGGCCATGCAGCGGGCCTGGATCGCGTTTCGCGATGCCACTTGCGACTATGAATACAGCCAGTGGGGCGGGGGCACAGGGGGCGGACCGGCGATTGCAGGGTGCCTCATGCGCATGACGGGCGAGCAGGCTCTGTATCTCTTTTCCGAAGGTCAGGGTGGGTGATGCTGACGCGGCAGACGTCATATGAAGCGCTGTGCGAGGGGTTTGACTGGGCATTGCCGGACCGGCTGAACATGGCCCGGCAGGTCTGCGACAGCTGGGCCGATAGCGATCCTGATCGGGTGGCCCTTGTGGATTTGAACGATGGGCGTGACGAGGTGAGCTATGCCCGGCTTCGGGCGATGGCGGATGCTTTGGCGCATGCCCTTGTGGCGCGCGGTGTGGGCCGGGCCGCAAGGGTTGGGGTGCTGCGCAGTCAAGATGCCTGGTGTGCTGCAGCGCATATCGCGATTTGGAAAATCGGAGCAATATCAATCCCTTTGTTCAAGCTTTTCAAGCAGGACGCGCTGTCGTCCCGGGTGCGCGATGCCGGGGCGGAGATCGTGGTAAGCGATGCGGAGGGCGTTGGTCTGTTGGCCGGGCTGGAGGATGTGGTGCCGCTTGTGCCGGAGCATGTCGACCTGCCTGAGGGGGCGTTTGAGACGGTTGAAACCGGGCCAGAAGACCCGGCCGTTCTGATCTATACCTCTGGTACAACGGGCAGCCCCAAAGGCGCGCTGCATGGCCATCGGGTGCTGACAGGGCACCTGCCGGGGGTCGAGATCAGCCATGATTTTCTGGGTCAGCCGGGGGATTGCCTTTGGACGCCTGCCGACTGGGCCTGGATCGGGGGGCTGTTTGACGTGCTGATGCCGGGGCTTGCCCTGGGCGTGCCGGTTGTGGCCGCGCGGATGGGCAGGTTTGACGCGGATCATTGCGCGAAGATTGTCCGGGAAGGCCCTGTGCGCAATGTATTTTTTCCACCTACGGCTTTGAGGATGTTGAAGGCTGCCGATGTGTCTCTGACCGGTTTGCGGTCCGTGGCCAGCGGGGGGGAGCCGCTTGGCGCGGAGATGCTCGACTGGGGGGAAACGGCGTTTGGCCTGAGCATCAATGAGTTCTACGGACAGACCGAATGCAACATGGTGGCCTCCAGTGCGGCCAGCCTGTTTGCGCCGCAGCCAGGCTGCATCGGGCGGGCCGTGCCGGGGCATGATCTGGCGGTGCTGGACGCAACAGGCCACCCCACGCAAGACGAAGGCGACATTGCCGTGCGGCGGGGCTCTGCGTCAATGATGCTGGGCTATTGGAACCGGCCCGACGAGACCGCCGCTAAGTTTCGTGGCGACTGGATGCTGACGGGCGACCGTGGCCGCTGGCACGACGGGTATTTGCGGTTTGTGGGGCGCGAAGACGATGTGATCACCTCGTCCGGCTACCGGATTGGACCGGCGGAAATTGAGGACTGTCTGTTGAAGCATCCCAGTGTCGCAACCGTGGGCGTGGTGGGCAAACCCTGCGCGCTGCGCACCGAGATCGTGAAGGCCT
>JBCBWJ010000049.1:0-10377 GCA_039817165.1 Pseudomonadota bacterium
TCAGAAACGCGTCATACAGCCGATTGGCAAATGGCCAGATCTTGCGCGCCACAAAACAATCCGACCGGCGCAACAATTGCAGATGGTCGTCATAGAACATGTGCGGCTTGCCCTGGTAATCGAACTTCGACAAGGTCAGGGACCGACTCTCGATCTGGCGGGAATAGAGCCGCGCAAGCGTTGCGAAATAGCTTTCGTCGGGGATCCAGACCCGGCTGAAATAGCGGTCATATCGCCTCCGCTCCGGGTCCTCGAGGATCGCAGACAGCGTCTGACGCGTCAGGCACCACCACTGACTGCCCATATGCGGCACAATGCCGTTTGGTATCTTGCGCTTGTATCCGACGAGGCGCTGGAATTTCACGTAGGCATCAAACCAAAATCTCTGGCGTCGCCACGAAAACGGAAACCGCAGCAAAAACCGCTCCCGGTCCAGCCCGCCGATCGTCCATGGCACGTCGGCCGTGGTGGCGCTTTCGATGAAATCCGTCTGCGGGCGCGCATCAAGATAATCAAACAGATCCTGCACAGGCCGCAGGGGCAAACACGCACCCGACGTCAGATAGACATGCCGCACATCTGGAAAATCTGACAGCATGGTCTCCGCGGCGCTCTGTGTCGCGGCAACAAGGCCCCATGTGCCCCACTCACACCGATGGCGTTTGACAAATCGGGTGTCTTTGAGATCAGACATGGAAGCAACAAACGCCCGATAGGCCTCGTCCTTGACGTTCTTGTCGACATGAAACACGATCGGACAGCCAGACGCCGCCCAGTGCCGCGCCACCTGTTCAGCACGGTCAAAGGCCGTGTGAACCAGCATTATGATGCCGACGCTCATACCGATATTGCCCTCACGCCCAGTTCCCTTTGGACATCAGCCCCAGGATCTCTAATTGGCGCCAGTTTATATATTTTTCGGACCAATTGCACCAAAGGTCCGGGTCTTTGTGTACTTTTTCGGCATATGCCTTGTATTCGACACTGCCCGCATAGTGCTGTTTTCGGGTCAGTTCTTCCTCGGCCTTGTCGCCAAAGGTGCTCAGAAACTTGGTGTGAAGCAGCACCCCGCTCGCCTTTTCGCCGCCCCACTGATCATAGGTCAGGTTGAGCCCCCGCGGCAAAAGCGTGTGGGTGGAGCTGACATAGGTGTACCGCTTGTCCCACTTCACCAGCGGGATCTTGTTGAGCGCCGGCGCTTTCTTGGGCAAGTCGGGAAAAAACATGCGCGCCCGTGGTCCGCCCTGGATCCACAGGTTCCAATAAGACGGGTTGCGGTCGATCACGTAATTGCCCGGATCAAACCAAGCGGCAATTTCAATCGGGTCCTGCCCCGGCCGATACGGCACCGCGTCAATGCGGCCCTTGGGGTACATATCCAAAAGCATGGCCCCAAAGGACCGCACACGGGAACTGTCCAGCCAATCTGTCAGCGCGCGAATGGGACGGGTGTCACAGAACGGGTAGACAAACAACTCATCCGGATCAACCGTCAGACACCAATGGCCATGCCCATAGCGTCGCTGCAGCCAGTTCAGCCAATCCACCCCGAACCGCGACCGCCGATAGCTGGCTTTGGTGGTCCAAAGCGACACGTCAGGCTGGCTCGACAGATACTGGCGCCCGCCATCGTCACTGTCATTATCAACCATCAGGAAATGCGAGACGCCCAATCGGCGATAGTAATCGAGGAAGTAAGGCAAACGCACGTTTTCGTTCCGGAAGGTCGAGAACAAGAGAATATCACCCGTGCGAATGCCTGCGGTTTTGTCAGACACCGACCGCAGCGCAAAATGCTTTCGGTACGCCCGCATCCGCGCGTATTTCCGGCGCCATCGCATGCCGTATGACTGCAGAATGCTCACTCAACCCACCTATTATGTTTGGCGCCTGTCGGGTGGCACACTACCGCAAAGAAATTAACACAAAACCAAATCATTACGTCCAATGGTCCGACGCCCTGCCGTGGCGTGCACGCCGGGTCAGGACCTACTGGAAAATAGCCAAAGCCCGCTGTTTGGCAATCCGCAATGTCCGCGCGCGCGTCCCGCCTCATATCCAGTTCCCCCGCGACATCAGGCCCATCGCTTCCAACTGGCGCCAACCGGTGATGCGGGTGGACTGTTCACACCACAAATCCGGGTTCTCGATCAGCGCATCGTAGTAGTCATCATAGAGCGCCGAATTGTTGAAATGCTCGCGCCGCTCTTTCTCCTCGGCGGATTTGTCGACCACGGTATTGAGGAACTTGGTGTGCAGCAAAATCCCCGACGTCACCTCGCCCCCCGCCTCGTCATAGACGAGGTTCAATTCCCTTGGCAGGATCGCGTGGGAAGAGTTCACATAGACATAACGCCAGTGCCACTTCACCAAGGGCACCTTGCCCATGGTCGGCGCGCGCCGGGGCTCCTCGGCAAAAAACGCCCGCGCCCGCACGCCGCCTTGGATCCACAGGTTCTGATGCCGCTCTTGCTTCTGGATCATGTAATTGCCACCGTCAAACCAGCTGAGCGTCCGCGTCGGGTCCTCACCGGGCACATATTCCTGATCCCGCAGCGGCCCCTTGGGATACATATCCAACATCATTGCCCCGAACGACCGCCGCCCCGACCGCTCCAACCACTCGATCAAGGCGGGCAGGGGCCGGGTCTCGTAATGCGGATAAATCAGCAGCTCATCGGCATCCAGCGTGAGGCACCAATGCCCGCTCGCATGCTGGCCCTGCAACCACGTCAGCCAATCCAACCCAAAGCGCGACAGCCGGTAACTGTGCGGTGTGCTCCACAGGGAAACATCGGGTTGCTCGGCCAGGTAGTCGGCCGTGCCGTCCTCGCTGGCGTTGTCCACGATCAGGAAATGATCCACGCCCAACTTGCGATGATGGTCCAGAAAATAGGGCAGGCGCAGCATCTCGTTGCGCACGGTCACGGCGGCGATGATGTGGGTCTTGGCAATCAGACCCGTCTTGTCCGACACAGGTCGCAACTGCCGCCGCTTGCGCATGGCGCGATAAAGCAGCTTGCGGCGCTTCCACCGCAAACGATACCGCAACCATGCCGTGGATAGGGTGCCGCTTGCCATCCTGCTCTCTCTCACAAGGCAGACTCGGCGTTATTTCTCGTAATGTCCAGTTTGATGCCACCGCCACGCGTCAGAAACCATCTGCTCCAGCGACGACATCCGGGGCGTCCAACCCAATTCCGTTTCCGCGCGGGTGGACCCTGACACCAACTTGGTGCAATCCCCCGCCCGGCGCGGCCCCTCGACAATCGGCACCTCGCGGTTGGTGACAGACGCCGAATGATCCACAACCTCACGCACCGAAAACCCCGTCCCGGTGCCCAGGTTGAACACACGGCTCCCCTTGCCCGCCTCCAGCCATTTCAGGCCCAACACATGCGCGCCCACCAGATCCATCACATGCACATAGTCGCGGATGCAGGTGCCATCGGGCGTGTCATAATCGATGCCATGAATGGTCAGCGCATCCCGCTTGCCGTCAATCGCATCCAGCATCAGCGGCACCAGATGCGTCTCGGGCTGATGGAACTCCCCCACCTGACCGTCCGGATCCGCACCGGCGACATTGAAATAGCGAAAAATCACGTGACGCAGGCCAAAGGCAGTTTCATAGTGGCCCAGCATCTCTTCCACCGCGCGCTTGGACGCGCCATAGGCATTGATCGGGGCCTGACCGCACTCTTCGTCCAGCACAACGTTGTCCTGATCGCCATAGGTGGCACAGGTGGACGAAAAGACGAAATTCAGGCACCCGGCATCCACCGCCGCCTGCATCAACGACCGCGACCCACCGACATTGTTGTCCCAATAGACACCCGGGTTGCTCATGCTCTCGCCCACCTGGCTCAGCGCCGCAAAATGCATGACGGCGGCGGGCTTGTGCGTGGCAAACACCTCGGCCAACCGCGCCCCATCGCGCAGATCGCCCGCCTCAAAAGGGCCGAATTGCACCGCATCCTGCCACCCGGTGCACAGGTTGTCATAAGTGACAGGCGTATAGCCTTTGGATTTCAGATGCTTGCACGCATGAGACCCGATGTAGCCCGCACCGCCAGTGACCAGAATGTTCGTCACGGGGCCGTCCTCAACGTCTTACTGCGCGGCTTTTTCAGCGTGCACCAGATCATTGATAAACGCCCAAAGGTCATCGCGCAGATCGTCACGCTCCAGCGCAAAGGAAACTGTCGCTTGCAGGAAGCCGGCCTTCGATCCGCAATCAAACCGCTGACCCTTGAAGCGGAAGCCATACACCTCTTCGCCATTCTGCTCTCGCGCGTCGGAGATCGCATCGGTCAGCTGGATCTCACCGCCAGCACCTGTCTTTTTCTGGTTCAGCTTCTGCAAAACCGTGGGCGTCAGGATATAGCGCCCAATCACGGCAAGGTTCGACGGTGCCTCACCGGGGCCGGGCTTTTCCACCATGCCTTTCGTGGACACGATCGAACCCATGTCGTCTTTGACATCGAGAATACCATAGGAAGACGCCTTCGATTCCGGCACCTCCATCGCGGCGACGATGTTGCTTTGGGTCTCTTCAAACGCCTCGACCATCTGCGCCAGACAGGATTTGTCAGCAGAGATCACATCATCGGGCAGGATCACGGCAAAGGGCTCATTGGCGATCAGACGGCGGGCACACCACACCGCGTGGCCCAGACCAAGCGGCTTGGCCTGACGCATATACGCGATCTCGCCGCTGTCCATGTTCGTCTTCTTCAGAATATCCAGCAGCTCGTTCTTACCGGACTTGCGCAGTGCCTGTTCGAGTTGCGGTGCGTCGTCAAAGTAGTCCTCCAGCGCGCTCTTGCCGCGCGAGGTCACAAAGATGAATTCCTTGATCCCGGCCTCGCGCGCTTCATCAATCGCGTACTGCACCAGGGGCCTGTCAACGAGGGTCATGATCTCTTTGGGAACTGACTTCGTTGCTGGCAGGAAGCGCGTTCCCATACCTGCGACGGGAAAAATCGCTTTCGATACTTTCTTTCGCATCTCGAACTCCTGCTCTTTTCGCCTCTGTCGACCCAGCTGCGAAACAATTGCGACCTGACCGACTTGCCCAGCGGTTCCTTGTTGGCGCGCCGTTGGTGTAGCAGACAGGGCGTTTACCGTATAGTCATTATGTTATGTGCAGCCCTAAGTCAGTCTCATCTCGCGCATCATTGTTTCGATACGGTGAACATCTTCGGGATTGTTGAGCTCCCAGAACTGGCGCCCCTTGGCCTCAACCTCCACACAGAGCACCGGACGATGGTTTTCCATGAAGCGCAGCTGCTCCAACCCTTCAAGGGTTTCCAGCGTGCCTTCCGCCCAGCTTGAGTAGGCGCGCAACGCATCTGGCCGGTACGCGTAGACCCCCACATGGTGATAAACCGGAGTGGCCGCGTCATCGGGATAGGTCTGCCCGGTATAGGGGATCACTTCCTTGGAAAAATACATTGCATGCCGGTCGCGGGTGAAAACGGCCGTCGTCCCGCCCACACGCCCCGCCGCGCGATCCTCAAGGAAACTGCGATGCGCCTGCCCGTCACAGATCAAAACCGGTGTGGCCACATCCGCCTCAGGCGCGCCGCGCAGCCCGTCAATCAGGTCTTCGACAAACCAATGCGGGGTCAGCGGTGCGTCCCCTTGCAGGTTGACCACCATGTCATATCCCCCGCCCAGCGCCTCCAGCGCCTCGGCACAGCGTTCCGTGCCATTGCGACAGGTCTGAGATGTCATGACAACTTCGGCGCCAAACGCCTCTGCGGCCTGCTGAATGCGCGCGTCATCCGTGGCCACCACCACGTGGTCGACACCGCGCACCGCCTTGGCCGCGTCCCAACTGCGGTGAATGAGGGATTTCGCCACGCCCGACGCGCCTGTTAGTTCAACAAGCGGCTTTCCGGGATAACGGGCAGAGGCATAGCGCGCCGGTATGACCAGCAGCACACTCATGCCGGTTTCAGATCGACCCCGGGCGCGTAGGCAATGAAGAACGGGTTGGCAAAACCCGCTTTGCCATAGGTCAGCGGCGTGTGATCATCAAACCGCACCACCTGCCCGCCCGCGCCCATCAGCACGGCGTGGCCTGCGGCGGTGTCCCACTCCATCGTCCGGCCCACCCGGGGATAGAGATCCGCCTCCCCCGTCGCGATCAGACAGAACTTGAGCGAACTGCCAGCGCTCTTCATATCCTTCACGCCGTATTTGCCGATGTAGTCGTCGGTGGCCTGATCCCGGTGCGATTTGCTCGCCACCACCATGAGGGCCGCATTGTCCGGATCAGACACCGCGATGGGCTGCGTCTCACCGGGCTGATCCGGGTCAAACGCCCCCATCTCCTCGACCGCGCCGCCACCGGCCAACGTGTAGAACATCCGCCCCTTGGCGGGCGCATAGACCACACCCAGCACCGGCGTGCCCTCTTCGACATAGGCGATGTTCACCGTGAAATCGCCGCGCCGGTTGATGAACTCCTTGGTGCCATCCAGCGGGTCCACGATCAAAAACGTGTTGGCCGTCTCCGCATGAGAGGCGGCTTGCTCCTCTGTGACCAAAGCCACATCCGGAAACGCCGCGCGCAGACCGGCGGCAATGATCGCATCTGCGGCCTCGTCGGCCTCTGTCACCGGGCTTTCGTCGGATTTCACCTTCACGTCGAACGTGTCGGAATTGTAGATCTCCATGATCTTGTCACCTGCGGCAATCGCCAGACGGCGGGCCTGCGACACAAACTCTTCACTGTCCAAGAAACTGCTCCGATCTTGATGGGCACTTTGCCGCCCGAGTTGCTAGATTGCTTGGGCATGCTTATGCTATGATTGTAACGGGGCATCAAGAATTCCGTGCGACACTACGCAGGTCTAGGGCAAACGGGCACATGTTTCAGCAGGTCAAGCCAAAATCGAAGCTCAGCTCCGCGTTGAGCATCATCGCAGTGATCTACCACACCACGGTGCGGGACGTGCGCAGCGGGCATTCCAATGCTGTCGTGGCGCTCGCGCTCAATATCTTTCAGGCCTGCGTGCTGGTGATTGCATTCTATGCCATGTTCACCCTCCTGGGCATCAAGGCGGCCAAGATCCGCGGCGATTTCATCCTCTACATCATGTCCGGCATTTTCATGTACATGACGCATGTGAAATCCGTGAGCTCGGTGATGGGGGCCGATGATCCGACCTCGGCGATGATGCAACACGCCCCGATGACCACTGCCGTTTCGCTCCTGTCGGCCGCGCTGTCGACGCTCTACACACAGGCGCTGTCGCTCTTTGTTATCCTCTTTGCCTATCACACCTTGGTCACGCCGGTGGTGATCGATGACCCCGTCACGTCCTTTGGTCTTTTCATGCTGGCCTGGGCCACGGGCTGTGCGGTTGGGCTCGTGCTCTTTGCGCTGAAACCGTGGTTTCCCACGTTCGTCAGCATGTTCTCGACCACCTATCGCCGGGTCAACATGCTCGCCTCGGGCAAGATGTTCGTGGCCAATTCCTTGCCGCCGGTGATGCTGGCCATGTTTGACTGGAACCCGCTCTTTCACATCATTGATCAGGTGCGCGGCTTCATCTTCAACAACTACTTCCCGCGCAACTCCAACTGGGAATACCCGATTTACGTGGGATTGGCGCTCGTGATGATCGGCCTTATGGGTGAATTCTACACACGCCAACAAGCGTCCAGCAGCTGGGCCGCACGTCGGTGATCCGGGCGCTTTTTCTCTGCCTGTTCCTCTGTCCTCTGGCCGCCACCGCGCAGACCCTGCCGGCGCTCTATGACGTCGATGGCGTGGCCGTGACCGACACTTTGAATGTGCGCTCCGGCCCCTCCACAGCCTTCGACGTGATCGACAAACTGGCCCCCGATGCCCAAGGGCTGGAGGTCGTCGATCTCGACAAAACCGGCGAATGGGGCCTCATCAACGTGGCAGAGCAATCCGGCTGGGTCGCCCTGCGCTTCATGCGCCGCCAGAACGGCCAACCCGATGCGGGCCTGCCCCGCGCCTTCGCGTGCTTCGGCACAGAACCCTTTTGGTCCTTTGACGTGGCCCCCAACCTGTCCGCCACCTTCCTGGAGCCAGAGATTGAGACGAACATCGACGCCCTCGTCGTTGTCCCCTCGCAAAACCGCACCGACCGCCACGCCCTGTTCGGCGACGGAGGAGAGCGGATTTTCACGACGATGGTCGGCCACAACCAATGCTTCGATGGAATGTCCGACCGGGTCTATGGCCTGTCCATTGACCTGCTCGTCACCGATGAGACTGGCGTGAACGTGTATTCCGGCTGCTGCTCGGTTGAACGCTGACAGCGCGCGACCCGATGTCAGATCCGTCCATCCGACGCGCCCAACACGACGACGCAGCCCGCCTTGGCGAGATTTTTGTCGCCTCCCGCAATGCCGCACTGCCCTTCCTCACCGAAACCCACAACGCTGATGACATGAAAGCATGGATCGCTCATGTCCTGGTTCCGGGCGGATCAACATGGGTTGCTTGCCACCACCGAAATATCCTCGGGTTCATGACGCTGGCGGGCGATGTGGTGGACCATCTCTATCTCGATCCCGTCGAAACCGGGCGCGGCATCGGATCACGGCTGATCGCTTTCGCAAAAACGCAAAGCCCGCAGCGCCTGACCCTGTTCTGTTTTGCAGAAAACCACGCCGCACGGCGCTTTTACACCGCGCATGATTTCAAACCGATAGCGTTCCGCGATGGCTCCTCCAACGAAGAGGGCGCGCCAGATATTGAATATCAATGGCGCTCAAAGACCTGCAACCGGGCCAGACCACGCTGACCTTTCGTCTTGCCATGCCCGGGCCGCCCAAAATGTCAGTCCAGCAATGCCACGTCAGTCAACAACCCGAAGCGTCAGGTTGATCCGCCCACCCTTGGGCAACAGCATGGATGACCCCGGCCGGATACGATCCACCCCGTGATACAACAGCCGCGCCGCTCCCCCCATCACCATCACATCGCCAGAGCGCAACCAAACGCTCTCGGTCGTGCCGCCCCGTGTCTCATTGCCCATCCGAAAAAGCGCCTCATCCCCCAATGAGATCGACAGGACGGGCCATGCGAAATCGGCCTCGTCGCGGTCCTGATGCAGGCCCATCTTGGCGTCTTCCCCATAGAAATTCACCAAACAGCAATCCGGACCCCGATCCGCCGACACCAAAACCCGCCATATCGCCAGCACACGCGCCGGAATGGCCGGCCACGCGACCCCACTGGGATGCGCCTCCACGTAGCGGTAACCCCGCCTGTCCGAAAACCACCCGTATTTACCCGCCGATGTCATGCGCACCCGCATCGGCTTGCCATAAGGCGTCATCGGCGAAAACAGCGGTGCCGCGCGCACCACCTCGCGGATATCGGCCACCAGCGCGGCCTGATCGCCCTTATCCAGATAGCCCGCATGGTGCTCAAACCCCCGGATCACCTGCGCGGGCGCGGGTCTGTCGCCGGGACGTGGGGTGTCTTGCATCTGTTCACCTTGCGCAATTGAGCCTATTTTGCCACGCCCAGTCCACGCCAGAGGTTGCAGGGCCAAGACGCCCTAACTATATACCGTCGGGAAGCACGGACCAGCGTCGAAACTGGTCTCAAACCCCATTGGGGCCTGACGCCAAAACGGGTCGGGCCACCGTTCTAATCGCCTTACGAAGAAGGGATCGAAAAACATGGCCAAAGTGATTGGTATTGACCTCGGTACAACGAACAGCTGCGTCGCTATCATGGATGGTAGCCAGGCGCGCGTGATCGAAAACTCCGAAGGGGCTCGCACAACCCCATCGATCGTTGCGTTCACAGATGATGAACGCCTCGTCGGCCAACCCGCCAAGCGGCAGGCCGTCACCAACCCCGAAAACACTGTCTTTGGTGTCAAGCGTCTGATCGGTCGTCGTGAGGATGACCCGGATCTGGCCAAGGACAAAAAGAACATGCCGTTCAACGTCATTGACGGCGGCAACGGTGACGCCTGGGTCGAAGCCAAGGGCGAGAAATACAGCCCCTCGCAAATCTCCGCCTTCATCCTGGGCAAGATGAAAGAGACCGCTGAGTCGTATCTCGGCGAAGACGTGACCCAAGCGGTCATCACCGTCCCAGCCTATTTCAACGACGCACAGCGTCAGGCGACGAAGGACGCGGGCAAGATCGCCGGTCTCGAAGTGCTGCGGATCATCAACGAACCCACAGCCGCCGCGCTGGCCTACGGTCTGGACAAGGAAAACACCCACACGATCGCGGTCTATGACCTCGGCGGTGGTACCTTTGACGTGACCATCCTGGAAATTGACGACGGCCTCTTCGAGGTGAAATCCACCAACGGTGATACGTTCCTCGGCGGTGAAGACTTTGACATGCGCATCGTCAAC
>JBCBWJ010000004.1:0-21125 GCA_039817165.1 Pseudomonadota bacterium
CTGAGGACGACGGCACCGACCCCAAGCGGGGCGCCGAGGTCCTTGAGAAATTCGCCAACCAGCACAACTGCGACGTCGCCTTCGGCACGCTTTTCAGCCACGTCGTGATCGGCTCGGCGCCCGCAGCGGGCGAGCTGAAGCTGCCCTACTTCGTGGTGTCCGAAGGGCACCATGTCGCCAGCGGGGCGCTCAATCGCTACACGCTGCAGCCCGGCATCACGGATGTGAAGAGCCAGGTGCAGGCGATGGCGCCTTTCGTGGCAGAGAACCTCGGCAAGAAGGTCACGATGGTCTATCCCGATTTCGCATTCGGGCACGATCACCGGGATTTCTTCACAGAGGCGATTGAACGTGAAGGCGGCGAAGTGCTGGAAAAGATCGCCATTCCGCCCACGGAGACGTCCTTTACCAAGTATTTCCCCAAGATCCCGCGCGACACGGAGGTGCTTTATCACGTGATGGTGGGGCCGGCGGTGCTGACCTTCGTGAAAGAACTGGGCGAATTCTTTGGCCCTTCCAGCCCGGAGATTTTCGGGTTCATCGACAGCCTGGAGGCCGTGGATATCGCCAGCCCGGGGCTGGAATTTCTGGAAGGAACGTACTTTTGGGAAGGCAACCCGCGCCATGTGCAGGCCGATCAAAGTGACTATGACAAATTCTTCCGCGAGCGCGTTGGCGTGGATGCACGCGGCGCATCGGTGAGTGACCCCACGGATGTATCGACCTATGCGCATATGTTCGGCTGTTGGGAGACCCTGCACGTGATCAAGGACGGCATGGAAGCGGCGGGCTATGCCGGGCCAGGCGACCGGGCGGCACTGATCGAGGCCGTGGAGGCGATGACGGATATGCCGCATTCCAACGCCCATCCGCAGGGCGCTAAGATCTTCAACGGCAAAACGCATCAGGTATTCGGGCATCAGTATATCTCGAAGGTCGAGGCGGGGATGCTGAAGCTCGCCCACACCACGACGATAGAAGACACGTTCTATCCCGATGAGGTGGATTACACGACGCAGGCGTTCTGAGCGCGCAACGGCAGCTTTCGGTCTTGAATTCGCCCCTTGGGTCTGTGATCCAAGGGGTCGAACTTGATCGAGGCCCCAGATGAAACTTACCGACTTCAAAGCGCTCACCTTCGATGTGTATGGCACTCTGATTGACTGGGAAACTGGGATGGTGAACGGGTTGAAACCGCTGACCGATCGGGTAGGCGGCCTAACCCGCGATCAAATTCTCGAGGCGCATGCGTTCCACGAATCCACCACGCAGTCCTATACCCCTGCCAAAACCTATTCCGAGATCCTCGCCGTGGTCTACAAGCGTCTGGCCGAGGAATGGGGCACCCCTGCGCCCTGGGACGAGTGCCTGACCTATGGTGCGTCCATCGAACACTGGCCCGCCTTTCCAGACAGTGTCGAGGCGCTGACCTATCTCAAGGATCATTACAAGCTGGTGGTTCTGACCAATGTCGACAATGTCAGCTTCGCCCATTCCGCCGCCAAGCTGGGCATGACCTTTGATGCGGCCTTCACGGCGGGTGATATCGGGTCGTACAAACCCGCCAGCCGCAATTTCGACTACATGCTCGAAACCCTCGCGCGGAGGGGGATTGAAAAACACGACATCCTGCACACGGCCGAAAGCATGTTCCACGATCACGGACCGGCCAACAGCTTTGGCCTGGCCAATTGCTGGATCTATCGCCGACATGACCAAAAGGGGTTCGGGGCCACGATGAACCCCGGTGAGATGCCGCGCTATGACATGATGTTCCAGTCCATGGCGGACATGGTGGATGCGCACAAATCCGCCATAGGGTGAGCGGCCTCTAGCGACTTCTCGCCATATTTGCGCCCAAACCTGACCCGGTCTTTCCCTGCTGAGGTCAATGTAAGACCTTATTTAACACTTACCCACTATTCATCTTTGCTCGGATTCTTGGCGCCGCACATCTGTGCGACACCGCGTCTGGTGCGCCTTGATTTGTGAGAGTGTTCTGATGCCTGATTTTCTAAACGGTCTGTTCTTCAGCGAAATCCTGGCGGACAACGCGGGCAACGGTGCGACCGACGTCAACGGCGTGGGCGGCGCCAACAAGCAAGACGAATACATCGAAATTCAGAACAAGACCGGGGATGCCATCGATCTGGAGGGATACCAGATCTGGTCGGATCAATTGGGTCTTTTGCACACGTTCGAGGAAGATGATGAAATCGGTCCGGGTGGGACGGCCACGGTTGTGGGTACCTTCGTCAACCCGCCGCCGGGGTCGGGGTTCTTTGGTGCCAACGGCAACAACAACGGCGCATCCGGAAATGGTGGTTTCCTCGAAGATGGCGAAAGCAGCAAGCGTGATACGCTGTACCTCGTGGATCCAGATGGCAATTACATTGTGCTGTCGTATGGTCAGCCACCGCAGACACCAACAAGCTTGCCGACTGGCTTTCCAACCGGTGGGACGCAACAGGGTGACGGAGAGTCCCTCAACTCCGGCGCACCGAACGGCACGTCGATCCTGCGCGATGCAAATGGCGATCTTGTGGAAGGCACCCCAACACCGGACACGCCCGGCAATGTCTGTTTTGTGCAGGGCACCAAGATCACGACGCTGAACGGTGATACGGCGGTCGAGCGTCTGACGCCCGGAATGAAAATACTGACCAAAGACAATGGGTTCGTCACACTTCTGGCCATCCGCCGGGCCCCTCTCGGCCGCGGTGTGCTGCGCATGAACCCGGATTTGCGACCTGTGGTGCTACCGGCTGGGGCGGTTGGCAATACCAGACGCCTGATGCTGTCTCCGCCGCACCGTGTCTTGTTGTCCGACGCAAATGCGGAACTGTTGTTTGGCTCGCACGAAGTACTGGTGCCTGCACGCCATCTCGTCGGGCACGCTGGGATCTACCAAGCCGCCGCGACCGACCCGGTCACGTATTTTCACCTGCTCTTCGAACAGCATGAGGTGCTTTGGTCCAACGGCTGCTGGACGGAAAGCCTGTTCCTTGGTGATGCGACTTATGCCGCCTTGGCGCTGGCCTCTGGCTGGTCGATGGCCCCGGGCGTAGACGTGGAGACCATGCAACATACACAGACCGCTCGGCCTGTTCTCAAGCACTATGAAACCGCTTTGCTGTGCGAACACCTGCACGAGACGGCTCCGGGCGCTCGCCACGCGGCATGATCTGCGTCAGCCCCCGCAGATCAGACAAGACGTCACCGTTTTTGGCAAATTTACGCAAAATCATTCCCAATCCGCGCCCTTCAAAGACCACATTTCCCTGCGACGCTATTGGCGTAGGGCGGCTGTTGATCACGTGTTGGCGTGAAGTCTGATGTGTCGCCCATTGTCAAAGTGTGAGTGACCAGATGCGAGATTTTTCAGACGATTTGTTTTACCCCGAGACCGATGTTGAGACGGGCTGCGATGCCTGCGTTACAGCCGGTACGATCATCACGACGAAACACGGACATGTCGCAGCAGAAGATCTTGTGCCCGGCATGAAGGTGTTGACCAAGGACAACGGATTTGCACCCGTACGCGCGGTGCGCAGACTTGTATTCCACGACGACCTGCTGTCGGCCCATCCCGAATTGCGCCCGGTGGTGGTGCCCAGTGGCGCGCTTGGAAACGACCAAAAATTGTGCGTGTCGCCCGGGCAGAAGTTCTTGATGGCGGACGTTCATGCCGATCTCATGTTCGGCTCCTTCGAGGTGTTGGTCGCCGCGCGGCACATGATTGGTCACGCGAAGATCGACACTGATTTGGAAACGCCATCCGTGAACTATGTCAGTGTCGTTCTGGACAGTCATCAGGTCATGCTCTGCAACGGATTTTGGGCTGAGACCCTATATCTGGAAGAACACCGTCAAATCGTTGAACCTTGGACAAACGGTTGGACCTGCGGCCCGGGCATATCTGCTGACATCATCCACCACACACGCAGCGCACGCCTTGTGCTCAAAGCCCATGAGACGGCGCTTCTGAGTACAGGTTGGGGGCAGTTGCCCAAAGAACTCTTGGTCTACACCGAAGACATGTTCCACGAAGCCGCCTGATGCGTCTTTGCGATTGAATTGCGTTCTAGCACCCAACCAAATTGGCAGCTTTGACCGTTTGCCTGGAACGCTCGTGTCTCAGCCTCGATTTTTCGTCATTTGTGCCAGTCTCTTTGTTGCAGCAGGCGCGTGGGGGCTTTAGCAGCTGCCGCAGCGCGTGCTGGCGGCCTTGGGCATGTCAGGCGGTTGAGGCAGAATTGCGCAACATGGCATCTGTGTTCTGATCCCCGTGCCCTGTGCGGTCTTGCCGGGCTGGTCGCAGCCATCCTTGCGGCCGGTGTGATAGAGATCGCCCTCGCGCGAAAGGAAAAAACATGACCCGAACCCTGCTGAAGAATGCCACAATCGTCACAATGGACAGGGTGCTGGGCACGCATGCGCCCTGCGATCTGCTGATCGACGGCGCGCATATCGCAGAGGTCCGACCGGGCATTGAGGCAGAGGCGGCAGAGGTGATCGACGCCAGCGCCATGATCGTGATGCCCGGTCTGATCAATGCCCATGTCCACGCCTGGGAAACCGTGTTGCGCGGCACCGGCGCGGATTGGCCCGGGGATGAGTATTTCGAGGTGGTGCTGGGCCTGTTGGGCGACCATTTCACGCCCGATGACATATACCTGTCCACGCGGTTGGGCGCGCTGAGCCAGATCGAGGCCGGCTGCACCACGATGTTTGAATGGCTGCACGCCTCGAACACGCCGGACCACAGTGACATGTGCATCAAGGCGCTGGACGACAGCGGCATCCGCGCCATTTTCGGTCACGGCACGCCCAAGCCCGAACCGCGGCAAGGGGAGCCTCATTTTTCCGACATCCCCCATCCGGCGGCGGAGATTGAGCGGCTCTGCAAAGGGCGATTTGCCGCCAATGAGGGCATGGTGCAGCTCGCCATGTGCATCCTCGGCCCGGATTATGCAGTGCTTGAGGTGAACCGGCAGGATTTCAGACTGGCGCGCGATTTTGGGCTGAAGACCAGCGCCCATGTGTGGGGCGGCGAGGGGCGCAAGGTGCCCGGCGGGTATCGCACGATCATCGAGGAAGGGCTGATGGACCCCGGCCACATGGCGGTGCATGCCAACTTTTTTGAGCCTGATGAGGTGCAGATGGTGATCGACCACGGCGGGTCGTTCATCGCCACCCCAGTGGCGGAGCTGGGCGTGCCGAAGCCGCCGCTGATCAGTCAGGTGATCCGAGCGGGCGGGCGGCCGTGCGTGGCGGTGGATTCGGAAATTGACGTGTCCGGCAGCATGTTCGACACCATGCGCGCCGCGCGACACTTGCAGACAGCCTTTGATTCGATGGGGGCCTATGACCCGAGCGCGGAGCGCATCGAGAAAGGCCGGCCGGATATCGACGTGGCAGTGACGGCTCATGATGTGACCTGTTCGTCATCGGAGGTGCTGGAATGGGCCACAATCAACGCCGCCCACGCGCTTGGGATTGACGCCAAGACCGGCTCGCTCAGCCCCGGCAAGCGCGCTGACATCGTGATGTTGCGCAAGTCGGATCTCAACCTCGCGCCGGTGACCGACCCGGTGCAAAGCATCGTCACCCACGCCCATGCAGGCAATGTGGACACCGTGTTTGTGGACGGCCAGAAGGTGAAAGAGGCCGGGCGGATGCGGGCCGATCTGGTTGGGTTGGCGCGTCAGGCCGAAGAGACGGCACATCGGTTGCTGGAAACCGCCAATGCCTTGGGCCGACCGCTTCGCAGCTCAGACCTTTCGCCCGGGTGACCGCCATTTCCCTTGCTCTTGCGGGGGATAGCGCGCAAATCTGGGCGGGATATGGAACTGGGTCCTTATATTCTGCTGGCCACGCTGGAAGGCGCTGTGACCGCGGCCGTGCTGGCGCTGACGGCGGTGGGGTTGAGCCTTGTCTTTGGTGTGATGCGCGTGGTCAACATCGCCCATGGCGAATTTTTTATGCTGGGCGCGGTGATTGCCTGGTATGTGGCGCATTACATGGGCGGGCATCCCGCGATTGGCTTTGTGGCCGCGCTGATCATCGCGCCGGTTCTGGTGGGCGGGCTGGCGGTGGCCGCCGACATGACGATCCTCAAACGCATTGAATACGACCCCGAACGCACCATCGTGGCGACCATTGGTTTGCTCTACATCATCCAGCAGGTCACGCTGATGACCTATGGCCCCGAGGCGCGCCCGGTGGAGCCGCCGTTCAATCAGCGGATTGCCTTGCCGTGGTTTGAATTTGGCGAGGACGGGTTGGAGTTTTACTACCCCTGGGGCCTGTCGACGACGAGCTACAAGCTTGCTGTGATTGGCGCGGCGGGGGCGGTGCTGGCGGGTGTCTGGGCAATGATGACGCGGACCAAGGTGGGGTTGCTGATGCGCGCCACGCAAGCTGACCGAGAGATGGCGCTGGCCTTCGGTATCCCGGTGGAGCGGGTCTATGCCATTGTGTTCGGCATCGGGGCGGGGCTCGCGGCGCTGGCGGCGGTGCTGATCGTGCCCATTCAGCAGGCGCATTACCTGATGGGGGCTGACCCGCTGCTGCTCAGCTTTATCGTGGTGATCATCGGCGGGCTGGGGAGCCTGCCGGGCACAGTGGTGGCGGCCATTATCATTGGGCTGTCGGACGGGATCATCTCGGTCTTCTTTTCTCCGACGCTGGCGAAAATTCTGGCCACGCTGCTGGTGGGATTGGTTCTGGTGTTCCGCCCTCAGGGTCTTTTCGGGACGCGCAGCGCATGAGCATGGGGACGCGGGTTCTGACCCTGCATCTGGGGCTTTTGGCGGTGCTGTTTGTCCTGCAATTCGTGCTGCCGCCCTATCACCACGGCAATCTCGCGCGGATCATGGTGCTGGCGAGCTATGCTGTGGGCTACAACATTCTCTTTGGCTACACCGGGCTTTTGAGCCTCGGCCATGCGCTTTTCTTTGCTGCCGGGATGTACGGCATGGGGCTGACCATTCAGCATGCTGGGTTCACGCCCGCGCCTGCGATTTTGGCGGGGATCGTGGCCGGGGCTGTGGTGTCCGGCGCGCTGGCCGTGCTGGCGCTGCGCACGGTGGGCGTGGCCTTCATGATCGTGACGCTGATGTTTGCCCAGGCGGGCTACCTGACCGTGCTCTATTTTGGCGAGTACACGCGCGGCGACGAGGGGTTCGTGATCCAGACGGCACAGCGGGTGCTGTGGGGGATTGATCTGTCCGATCCCACGAATCGGTATTTTGCCGCGTGGGGGCTTTTTGCGGTGTGCCTGATGATCTGCCTGCAGCTGGTGCGGGCGCCCTTTGGACGGACCTTGGTGGCCATTCGCGAAAACGAAGAGCGCGTGCGCATGCTGGGCTATGACACCTTTGCACACAAGCTGGGCGCGATGGTTTTGTCGGGCACCATCGCGGCGGCGGCAGGGGCATTCTACGGCCTGCTTTTTGGCTATGCGGGGGCGAGTTTTGCCTCGGTGCAGTATTCCATCCTGCCCTTGCTCTGGGTGCTGCTCGGCGGGGCGGGCACCGTGCTAGGCCCGTTCGTGGGCACGATCTTCATGTTCTATCTGATTGACCTGAGTTCGGGCATCACCACGGCGCATATGCTGATTGCGGGGGTGGCCTTGGTCGCGCTGACGCTCTTTGCGCCGCAAGGGTTGGTCGGTGAAGTGCGACGACGCGGGGTCAAGTGGTTGCCATGAGCGTGCTGTTGGAAACCCGGGGGCTGTCGAAAAACTTTGACGGGTTGCAGGCGGTGACGGACGTGGATTTTTCCCTGCCAGAGGGCGAGGTGCGCGCGCTCATTGGGCCCAATGGGGCAGGCAAGACCACGTTGGTGAGCATGATTTCAGGGCGGATTGCGCCGTCGTCCGGCACGGTGGCCTTTGACGGGCGCGATGTGACCGCCCTGCCCGCGCATAAACGGATCATGGCAGGGATGGCTTATACGTTTCAGATCACATCCGTTTTTGCGCGCCTGCCCGCGCGGGAGAACGTGGCACTGGCCGCACGCCGCCGGATGCCCGCGCGGCAGGTGGGGGAAGCTGTGGAGGCGGCCCTTGCGCGCGTGGGGATTGCGGACCGCGCCGATGAGGAGGCGGGCAATCTCAGCTACGGGCATCAGCGCCTTTTGGAGATCGCGATGGGGCTGGTGCAGCAGCCTCGGTTGCTCATTCTGGATGAGCCGACGCAAGGGTTGGCCGACGGAGAGATTGACGGCTTCAACCGGTTGGTGCGCGATCTGGCAAAGGACGCGACGATCCTGCTGATTGAGCATAACATGAACGTGGTGATGGAAGTGGCCGACCGGGTGAGCGTGCTGAATTTCGGCGAGATGCTGGCCGAGGGCACCCCCGCCGAGGTCCGCGCCAACCGCGATGTGCAAGCGGCCTATCTGGGGACGGGTGCGGATGCTTGAGATCGATGCGATCAATGCGGGCTATGGCGACGCGCAGGTGCTGCGCGATCTGTCTTTGCGGGTCGAGGCGGGGGAAATCCTGTGCCTGCTGGGGCGCAATGGGGCAGGTAAAACCACCACGATGCAGGCGATCATGGGCCTCTTGCCGTTGATGTCGGGGCGCGTGATGCTGGACGGCCAAGAGGTGAGCCAACTGCCCGCGCATAGGATCCCGCGTGCGGGGCTGGGGTATATTCCGCAGGGACGGAGGTTGTTTGCGGGCTTGAGCGTGGCGCAGAACCTGGAGATCGGGCTGTCGGTGCGCGGCTCTGGCAAGGCGGTGCGCGACGAGGTGCTGGATTTGTTTCCACGGCTGCGCGAACGGCTGGATCAGAAAGCCGAGACGCTGTCGGGCGGGGAACAGCAGATGCTCGCCACCGCGCGGGCGCTGTGCATTCAACCCAAGGCGCTCTTGCTGGATGAGCCGACCGAGGGGCTGCAACCCTCGATGATTGCCGCCATCCGCGATGTGATCGTACGGATGCGGGAGGCCGGCGTGGCGATCCTGCTGGTGGAACAGCGGGTGGATGCCGTGCTGTCGATTGCCGACCGCGTGGCGTTCATTGAAAACGGCCGCAACGGCGAGGTGATGGCGGCGGAGGCGTTGCGGGCGGATCACTCTATTGTTGATCGCTACGTGGGTGTCTGAGGTCGGGATATGAGTGTTTTTGGCAAGATGAAGCCCGGGGCGGGTCGATCAATTGAAGGGCTGACCTTTGGGATCGCAGGCACTATAGCGGGGCCATGACCGAGACCAAACGCCCGAAGCGCCAGCCGCTTTACAGCCCGCAGGACCGCGATAACATCCGCTGGTTCTGGCGAAACTACCTCAAAAAGCACACCGGCATGCTGGCCCTCGTTCTGGGGATGATCCTGGTGCAGGGTCTGGTCTATCAGCAGTTTCTGTCGATGACCGAAAGCGGGCTGCGCGTGATTTTCGAAGCGGGCGCGATGCGTGAGCTGATCATGGTGTGCATCGTGGTGTTTTTCCTCTTTGCGGTGCGGGGGTTGATGTCTTTTCTGGTGCCGCTGGTGACCGTGCGGATTGCCAATCAGGCGATTTACGAGATGCGGCACGATCTGATCGGGCATTTGATGTCGCTTGATCTGGCGTATTTTGAACGGACGAAATCCGGCGAGATCATCCACAAACTGGTCACGCAGACGCAGCTTTTGGGCAATTTCGTGGGTCTGGCCACCGCGGGGGCCGTGCGCGATGCGGTGACGGTGATCATCGTGTCGGGCTATCTGATCTGGAAAAATCCGATCCTGTTTGGCACCGCTGTTGTGGTGCTGCCTTTTATCATCTGGGTGATGAATTTCGTCTCTGACCGGGTGAAACGCGTGCAGGGCGACGCGGAGACCGCCCTTGGCGATTACATGAACGGCATTGAAGAGACGGTGAACGGCATGCGCACCGTCAAGATCGCAAGCCAGGAAGACGTGGAAGCCGGGCGGCTGATGAAAGGCACGGGCGCCATCCGTGATCTGATGCGCCGGGTGCAGACGACGCAGGCGCTGGTCATGCCGTCGATCGATCTGAGCTCTGCGTTTGTCTATGTGCTGGTCATTGGGGGCGGCGGCTACATGGTGCTGTCGCCCAATTTTGACGTCGATGGCGCGGGCATCATCACCTTTCTGCTGGGCATGGTGATGGTGTTTGATCCCGCCCGGCTTTTGGCGCAGTTCTTTGGATCATTGCAGAGCAATCTGGTGCTGCTCGACCGGGTGCGCGGGCTCTATGATGAGACGCCAAGCATCACCGACAAACCGGGCGCTGTGGCGGAGTTTGACACCGGGGCGGATATTCAGCTGCGTGACGTCGCGTTTTCCTACAGCGCCGACCAGCCGCTTTTTGACGGGCTGAACATGACCTTTGAGGGCGGCAAGGTGTCGGCCATCGTCGGCGCGACGGGGTCCGGCAAGACGACCATCCTTTCGCTGCTCTCCAGGCTCTATGACGTGACCGGGGGCGAGATCACCTTTGGCGGGCAGGCGATTGACGGGCTGAAGGTGGGCGCGCTCCGGGGCGCGTTTTCGGTGGTGGCCCAGGACATCGTGATCTTCAACAACTCGATCTGGGAAAACATCCGCTACGTGAACCCGGATGCAAGCGACGAAGAGGTTTGGCAGGCGGCCGAGGATGCCGAGATTGCCGATCTGATCCGCCGCCGGGGCGATGCGCCGGTGGGCCCCAAAGGCGCGCAGCTGTCGGGCGGACAAAAGCAGCGGATCGCGATCGCGCGGGCGTTTTTGCGCGATGCGCCGATCCTCTTGCTCGATGAGGCAACGAGCGCGTTGGATCAGGCGACAGAAGAGCGGATCAGGATCGCGCTCGATCGGCTCACGAAGGGGAAGACGACGATCGTGGTGGCCCACAGGCTGTCGTCGATCGCAAACGCAGATGCGATTTTCGTGCTGGAGGGCGGGCAGCTTGTCGAGCAAGGCCGCCACGAGGCGTTGCTGAAGACCGGTGGGCTTTATGCGCAGCTCTATAGAGCGCAGAAGAAAGGCTATGACGGGCGGTGAGCGGTGATTATCCCGCCAGGTACA
Organism: Pseudomonadota bacterium; assembly: GCA_039817165.1. Lineage (GTDB taxonomy): Bacteria > Pseudomonadota > Alphaproteobacteria > Rhodobacterales > Rhodobacteraceae > Roseovarius. The sequence goes on from JBCBWJ010000004.1 coordinate 11,023, forward strand.
GCCCCGCATAAAGCGTGCAAGCGCCGAATATGATGGCGATCAGAGGATTGCGCGTGGTGATCCCCACGCCAACCGTCACCACGGCCGCCGCAAGACGCGGCGCGTCAAGCTCCCCTCCTGTGGCGGGCGGCCAGAGCACCAGAGGCGCGACAAGGCCCGGCAGAACGGCAACGGCGGTGTAGCGCAGGTGGCGCAGGATCCAGGGCGGCAGGGGGCGGTTGCCGATGATGCCGATAAAACCGAAACGGAACAGGTAACTGCCAAGGCCGATGCCGATGATGACGGTCCAAAGCGTGGTTTGATCAATCATGGGTCACCTCTGTGCGGCGCTCAATTTCAGCCCCGGTCATCATACCTGCAAGCCCTGCCACCAGCAGGCCAAGATTGTAGGGCAGCCAGGCGAAGAGCAGCGACAAGACGATCGACACAAGTGCCGCAGACAGGTGGGCACGGGTGCGCAGCATCGGCGTGATGATCGCCAGAAAACAAATGGGCAGCGCAAAATCGAGGGCGAAGCTTTCGGGGATGGACGTGCCAATCAGCGCGCCGACCATGGTGAAGACATACCAGAACGGACAGACCGGCGCGACCGTGCCCCAGAAATACGCCAGTTTTTGCCGCAGGTCCCAGCCTGGGTTCTGTTCGAACTTCAGGATCGAGAGGCCATAGCTTTGATCGACGATGAAATAGGCCGCCAGCGCCCGGGTCCAAAGTGGGGCCCCGCCCAGATGCGGGGTGAGAGAGGCCGAATACATCGCCATGCGCAGGTTCACCGCCAGAGCCGACGCCAAAACCACAAGAACCGGCGCTTGGTCGACCATCAATTGCAGGCCCGTCAGCTGAGCCGCCCCGGCGATGACCAGAACCGAAAACGTCATGGTCTCCAGCAGGTTGAGACCGGCCTCCGTTGCCACCACGCCAAAGAGCACGGCAAAAGGCCCCACCACCAACAGGAACGGTGCGGCATCGCGGCAGCCCATCCAGAAGGGTGATTTGGTGGTTTGCCTTGTCATGGGAAGACCTTAGAGTGCGGTGACCCTTGTCCGCCTAGCCTGTCGCGTCGGGAGATGCAATTGTCAGTTGAACACGATCTCTCCAGCTACCTCATTGCGCCGGACCCAAGCGCGCAGCGCCTCACCCGCGTGGTTGAGGGGGTGGATCATGACGGACAGGTCACGCAGATTTCCGTGGTGGAAGAACGCCCGCTGACGATCTTCCTCAACGGGCAGGAAATTGTCACGGCGATGACCATCGGGGATTATCCCGACTACCTCGCCGTGGGGTTTTTGCGCAATCAGGGCATGCTCGCGGATGATGAGGTCGTGCGGGGCGTGGACTATGACGAAGAGCTTGAGACCGTGGTCGTGCGCACCGATGGGCAGACGAGTTTCGAGGAAAAGCTGAAGAAAAAGACGCGCACCTCGGGCTGTGCTGTGGGCACGGTGTTTGGCGACATGATGGAAGGGCTGGAGGGGGTGCAGCTGCCGGATCTGGCGGTGAAAACCTCTGACCTTTACGCGTTGGCCAGTGTGATCAACCGCACGCCCTCGCTCTATCTGGAGGCGGGTGCGATCCATGGGACCGTGCTTTGCCAAGGCGACCGCCCACTCGTTTACATGGAGGATGTGGGCCGGCACAACGCGGTCGACAAGATCGCAGGCTGGATGCATATGAACGGGGTCGAGGCGGGTGACAAGCTGCTCTACACCACGGGGCGGCTGACCTCTGAGATGGTGATCAAAACGGCGATGATGGGCATTCCAGCGCTCGCGTCGCGCTCGGGTTTTACCGCCTGGGGGGTGGAGATCGCGCGCGAGGTGGGTCTCACGCTGATCGGCCGGATGCGGGGCAAGCGGTTTGTGTGCCTTGCCGGTGAGGCGCGTCTGATGCGCGATGCCGATCCCGACACAGTGGCGGACGAACCCCGCAAGCACCGGCGCAAAGGGGCGAACGGGTGAGCCGGCAGATCACATTCGATGCCCGGATCGAGCCCGCGTTGTTTATCCGGGCCTCAAAGCTGAAGTTCAGCACACGCTCGCTGCGCAAAGTCGATTGGGGCCTTCAGGTCTGGTCGTTCATCACGATGATGCTGGTCATGTTCGGGTTGGGCGGCGCCGGTGTGGTCCTGACGATCCTGACCTTCGGGATCGACGCGGTGAACACCTTCGTGATTTTCCCGCTTGCCCTGCCCGTGGCGTTCGGCATCTGGCACCTCTATCACCGCGCCCTGTGGGGCACGATGTACAGGCAAATCCTGGCCTCGCCACTCTATCAGCGGCAGATGACCTATCGCTTCGATGACACCGGGTTTGAGATGGCCACAGACGGCGCAAGCTGGACCATATCGTGGGAGAGAACGGATGATGCCATCGCCGACGCCCACGGGCTTTTCCTCTATGTCGGCGGTTTGGTCTACGCGATCCCAGCCACGGCAATGGACAAGGATGCGTTCGATGCCCTGACGCAGGAGGTCGAAGCCTGGATGCGCGCCGCCAAGGGGGACGGATCATGACCAACGCTTCACAGGGCGCGTTTGATCTGACATTCGACATACCGCCCGAGCTTTATAGACGTGCGATCACGCAGCCCATTCCGGGGCGCGAACCGCCCAAGGGCGCGCGGCTGGTCCTGCGCACGGGGCTTGCCATTGTCGCGATGACGGGGGCTATAATATGTTTCTGTCTGACGTTTTTCGATTTGAGCGATCTGGGGCCGATGGGCTTTGGTGCGGGGCTGGGATCCCTGATCATTCTGGGGGTCTGGTGGAAACAGCATCGCAGCCTCGTAGGCGTTCACATGGACGTCAATGAGCGCGCGACCCGGCATCACTATGTCATCGACGCCAATGGCATCAGGGCCGCGCGGGAGCACATCCGCAGCGAGATCGCCTGGCCCTTTGTGAACGCGGTCCGGGGCATTGAGGGCGCCACCCTGATCGAGGTGCAAACCGCCCGGTTGATCATTCCCGACAGCGCGATTGATCTGTCACCCGACGCGTTTCGGGCGCAGTTGGACACATGGAGAGCGGCATGAAACAGCCATTGGGTGTGATCCTCGCCGGGGGACAAGCCACGCGCATGGGGGGCGGCGACAAGGGGCTGCGTCTCCTTGGTGACGTGACGATCCTGACCCACGTGATCGCCCGGCTTGACCCGCAGGTGGCGGGGATGGCGCTCAATGCCAATGGGGCGTCTGCCCGGTTTGAAGCCTTCCGCCTGCCGGTTTTGCCCGACAGCATAAAAGGGTTTGCCGGGCCTTTGGCCGGGGTTCTGGCGGGGTTGGATTGGGCGGCAGCGCAAGGCGCGGACAGCATCGTGACCGTCGCCGCCGACACGCCCTTTTTCCCCTGCGATCTGGTCCCACGTCTGCAAATGGCAGGCGAAGGGATGACCCATCCTCTGGTTCTGGCGCGCACGCCCGACGGGCGGCACCCGACCTTTGGCCTCTGGCCTGTGGCGCTGCGCGAGGATCTGCGCACAGCCCTCGAGGATGGCCTGCGCAAGGTGGTGATGTGGACCGACCAGCACGCCGGCCGCACCGCCCTGTTTGACGAGCCGGGCGAGCCCTTTTTCAACGTGAACACGCCCGAGGATCTGGCCCACGCGCAGACGCTGCTGGAGGGCGGACCATGAAACTTTACGGCATCGTGGGCTGGAAGAACGCGGGCAAGACCGGGCTGATGGAACGGCTGGTCACAGAGATCACGTCACGCGGGCTGTCGGTGTCGACAGTCAAACATGCCCATCACAGCTTTGATGTCGATCATCCCGGTAAGGACAGTTTCCGCCACAGACAAGCGGGCGCGCAGGAGGTGCTGTTGTCCTCGGCCAATCGCGTGGCCCTGATGCAAGAGCTGCGCGGCGGGGCGGAGCCCACGCTGGACGCGTTGCTGGCGCGACTGTCGCCCGTCGATCTGGTGCTCGTCGAAGGTTACAAGCGCGACCGCCATCCCAAGGTTGAGGCGCACCGCGCGGAGACGGGAAACCCCCTGATTGCCCATGACGATGAGACGGTGAAGGCGGTGGCCTCTGACAGAGCGCTCACCCTCGATCGGCCGGTGTTTGATCTGGATGACACAACCAGCATCGCGGATTTCATTCTGGCAGAGGTTGGTTTGTGACCAATTTCGACACCTTTGCCATTGTCGATTGGTCGGCGGGCAATGACACCGGGCCCTCGCCGAAAAAGGACGCCATATGGCTGGGCGTGGCGCGGCAAGGCGTGGATCAGGATCCGGTCTATTTGCGCAACCGTATGCAAGCCGAAGACGCGATTGCCGCACTCATCGAAACGGAGCTGACCGCCGGGCGCAGGCTCTTTCTGGGCTTTGATTTTCCCTTTGGCTACCCAAAGGGCTTTGCCAAGGCGCTGACCGGGTCGGATGATCCTTTCGCGGTCTGGGCGTGGATAGAGGCGCGGCTCGAGGATGCGCCCAAGTCGAACAACCGGTTTGATCTGGCGGCAGAGATCAACAGGCTTTTTCCCGGCGTTGGGCCGTTCTGGTTCAACGGGTTGAAACGCGACATCCCGGACCTGCCCAAGAAAGACACGCGCACCGGGCATGGCATGCGCGAAAAGCGCGCCGCAGAACAGGCGAGCAAAGGCACGTTTTCGTGCTGGCAGTTGGGCGGCGCCGGGGCTGTGGGCGGGCAGGTTCTAACCGGGTTGCCTGTTCTGGCACAGCTGCGCCAAAAATTTGCCGGGCAGATCGCCGTTTGGCCGTTTGAGCCGCTCACCCGCCCTGTCGCCTTCGTGGAAATCTGGCCGGGACTGATCAATCCGGCAGTCAAAGAGGCCGAAGCCGGGGGCGGCATTCGCGACGCCCATCAGGTGCAGCTTTTGGCCCGCGCCGTGAGCCGCTTGCCAGTGGACCGCTTGGCGGCGATGCTGGCGGTGGAGGCACCCGAGGAAGGCTGGATCATGGGGCAAGGGTATGAGAGCGAACTGACAGAGGCGGCAAGCGGCCCGCTTCAACCCCCGCCCCTGCGCGATGATTGCTTTGCCCTGCCCGCCGGGGTGGATTGGACCCCGGTCGATGACGCGTTGGCGATGCTGCAGGATCGCTTGCACGCTGTTGTGGGCCATGAGGACATAAAGCTGTCGGATGCGGCGGGGCGTATTCTGGCGGAGCATGTGATCGCCCAAAGGTCGAACCCGCCATTGCCCAACACGGCGGTCGACGGGTACGGGTTTGCGTTTGACAGCTTGGGTCAGGGCGATCAGGTGCTGCCTCTGGTGCCCGGGCGCGCGGCGGCGGGGCTGGCCTTTGACGGCACGGTGCCGCCGGGCCAAGCGATCCGCATTCTGACCGGGGCCGCGCTCCCCGACGGTGTCGACACGGTGATCCTGCAAGAGGACGTGACGGTTGGCGCAGGCGAGATTGCCTTTCGCGAGGGCGTCAAACCCGGGGCCAACACGCGCAAGGCGGGCGAAGATGTGCAAGCGGGCGATGTCGCGCTGCGCCATGGGCGCAAGCTGACGCCCGCCGATCTGGCGCTGGCCGCGGCCATTGGCGTGGCGCGCCTCACCGTTCACAAACGCTTGCGGGTGGCCGTGCTGTCCACCGGGGATGAATTGGTCGAGGCGGGCGACATCGCGGCCCCCGGTCAGATCTTTGATGCCAACCGCCCGATGCTGAGCGCGTTGATGGCGGAGTTTGGATATGCGTGCCTCGATCTCGGCCGGGTGCCGGATGATCGCGAGACACTGCGCGGGGTGCTGGACCGTGCGGCCCAAGAGGCGGATGTGATCGTGACCTCGGGCGGGGCGTCCTCTGGCGATGAAGATCACGTGTCGGCGCTTTTGACCCAAGCGGGCGCGATGGCCGAATGGCGCGTCGCCTTGAAACCCGGCCGCCCGCTGGCGCTTGGGCTGTGGCAGGGCGCGCCGGTCTTTGGCTTGCCCGGAAACCCGGTCGCGGCGCTGGTCTGCACGCTGGTGTTTGCCCGGCCCGCAATGGGGCTCTTGTCGGGTCAGGGCTGGGTGGCGCCGCACGGCTTTGACGTGCCCGCGGGCTTTGCGAAATCCAAAAAACCGGGGCGGCGGGAATATCTGCGCGCGCGCATGCGGGGCGGGCGTGCAGAGGTGTTCAAATCCGAAGGCTCCGGGCGGATCAGCGGGCTGAGCTGGGCGGAGGGGCTGGTGGAATTGCCCGATGGCGCGGCGGAAATCGCGGAGGGCGATCCGGTGCGCTTTGTCCCGTTTGGCAGTTTTCTCTAGCGGTTAGGCCTTGCGCAGCACGGCCATGTAAAACCCATCCATCCCACCAAGATCGGCCCAGTGATCCGGGCGCAGGCGCAACCCACCCTCCTCGGTCATCCATTTGGGATCGATGCCCGGCAGGCTCAGCGCCTCACGATCCGTGCGGATCTCTGCATGACGGCCAAGCGCCTCTTCCACCTGAACCTCGCCTTCGTCGGGCAAAAGCGAACAGGTGCAATAGACCAGCCGCCCCCCGGGTTTCAAAAGCGCCACCGCACGGTCGAGCATCGCCGATTGCAGCCCGAAGAGCGTGTGAAACTCAGACCCGTCCTTGGCGAACGGCAAGTCCGGATGACGGCGGATCGTGCCTGTCGCCGAACAGGGTGCATCCAGCAGGATCGCGTCATAACTGCCCTCATGCGTCAGGGCATCGCCGACAACGCAGGTGGCCGACAGCTTTGTCCGGTCGAGGTTTTCACGCACGCGGGCCATGCGCCGATCCGAGACATCCAGCGCGGTCACCTCGGCCCCGGCCGCGGCCAGTTGCAAGGTCTTCCCGCCGGGTGCGGCGCACAGATCAAGCACGGTTTCACCCGGTTGCGGCGCAAGCAGTTGAACAGGCAGGGCCGCGGCCGCATCCTGAACCCACCAGGCACCGTCGGCGTAGCCCGCAAGCGCGGAGATTTGGCCCGGGCTTTGCACCCGGACGGACCCCGTGGGCAAGAGCGTGCCACCAAGCGTGTCCGCCCAGCGCGCCGCATCCGTCTTCACGGTGATGTCGAGCGCGGCCCCCTGAAAATGCGCCTTTTCCATCCCCGCCACGGCCCCTGCGCCCCAGGCACTGAGGAGCGGGGCGCGCAACCATCCGGGCAGACGCGGGATGCGCAGGTCTTTCCACGGGCCAACCCCGTCTTCGGCCACGCGGCGCAGCACGGCGTTGATCATGCCTTTGCGCTGGCGGTTCTTGGGGTTCGGTCCCACGAGCGCCACCATATCGCCCACCACACCATGCGCCGCCCCACCTTGGCAAAGCTCTACGGTGCCCAGCCGTAGGATGTTGCGTACATTCAGCGGGGGGCGTTTGCGCAAAAACCGGTCCAGCAGCCGATCCGCCCGTTCCAAGCCGCGCAAAACATCTATGGTCAACCGCTGCGCACGGGCGCGATCCTCGGGCGCCAGCCGGTCCAGCGCGCCTTTCTCGATCAGCTCGGACAGTTGCCGGTGATCAATCAGAATGGCGTTCAACAGGTACAAGGCGGCCTTGCGGGCAGGCGCGGCGGTTTCACTCATCAACTCATCCTTGGCGAGAGAGGGAGCGCGCCATATATCAAGGGGACGTGGATGAAGGAAGAGCAAGCATGGACGAGACCCCCAAGGATCTGCCCCCCGCCGCACAGCGCGCGCTGGCCGAGGCCGAGGAACGCCGCAAAGAAGCGGAGCAAGTGGAACGTCCAAAAGAGTTGGGCGGCCGCAAGGGGCTGGAGCCTGTGCGATATGGGGATTGGGAAAAGGGCGGTCTGGCGATCGATTTCTGAGATCTGTACCCAAGCCACAAAAAATCCCGGCGCTGCGTCCGGGATTTTTACGTTTTAGCGGTTGGTCGCCTGTCAGCTGCCGCGCAACCGAAGATCAGCAAATTCACCCGCGCCTTTGTCCGATATGAAGCGGATCGTACGACCTTGGCGCTTGACCATCTGGCAGTTCGCGCCCAAATCCCGCTCACCCCAAGACAAATCACGGCAGAAATACCCGCCCTGCCAGCGCCACGCCCCTTTGACATCGCGCCCAAAGGCCTTTCCGTCGATCCGGCCATCCGGTGTCACCACAAGATTGATCCCAAACCGCGTCAGTTCACGCCCGTTCATCAGTGACACAAAGGTCGATTTGTTGGTCACCTGCTGAAAATCGTCCGCCTGCGCCGAGGTAGACGAGATCGGTGAAATCAGAAAAAGTGTCGCCAGAACAAATTTCAAAAATCGCATGGTGTATCCCCGTTTTGTAGTAGGGATACGCGCCACATGCGCGATTGGTTCACATTTAACCCGTCAAATTTTAAGCGGATTTTAGCCCGAGGACGTCGAGCATGTCATATTCGCCAGGTTTACGGCCTTGGCCCCAAAGTGCGGCCTTGAGCGCGCCGCGGGAAAAGACCGCCCTGTCAGAGGCCACATGGCGCAGGGTGATGCGTTCGCCAGCCGCGGCAAAGAGCACGTCATGCTCGCCCACAATGTCACCGCCCCGGATGGCGTGAAACCCGATCTTGCCGCGCTCGCGGGCCCCTGTGATGCCGTCGCGCGCGCGGTCGGCAGCCGCATCAAAGGTCACACCGCGCCCTTCGGCGGCGGCCTCGCCCAGCATCAGCGCGGTGCCAGAGGGCGCATCGACCTTTTGATTGTGATGGGCTTCGATCACCTCGATGTCGTAGTCATCATCCAGCGCGGCGGCGACCTGTTTGGTCAATTGCACCAAAAGGTTCACCCCAAGGCTCATATTGCCCGCCCGCACGATGGTGGCATGGCGCGCGGCCGCAGAGATCTTGCTGAGGTCCTCGTCCGCAAGGCCCGTTGTGCCGATCACATGGACACAGCGCGCCTGTGCCGCGAGGCCCGCAAACTCCACCGTGGCGGCCGGTGCGGTGAAATCGAGGATTCCATGGGCGGTGGCGATCACCTCCAGCGGGTCATCGCTGACCTTGACGCCAAGCGGTGCGGCGCCCATCGCCTCACCCAGATCCTGACCGACCCAAGGGTGACCCGGCATCTCTAACGCGCCGCACAGATGGGCATTGTCAGACGCCACAACAGTGTTGATCAGCATCTGGCCCATGCGGCCAGACGCGCCAGTGACCACCAGGCCGGGCAGGTCCGTCATCGTCGTTATCCTTCTCACTTGCCTTTCCCTATCGCAGGCAATGCGGCTTGGCAAAGGATCAAGGACGGCTTAGATGCACGCTTATGGCGAAAAACAAATTCCATGACGGCCCCGGACCATCGCAGCGTCAGTTGCGGGTGGGCGAACTCATCCGACGCACCCTGTCGGAGGTTCTGGCGCGCGGTGACATCCACGACCCGGAGCTCAACCGCCTGTCGGTGACCGTGGGAGAGGTACGCACCTCGCCCGATCTGAAGATCGCGACGGCCTATGTGTTGCCTCTTGGCGGGGATGGCCGCGAGGATGTGATCGCCCTTTTGGCGAAAAACAAGAGCGAGCTGCGCCGCGTCATCGGCAAGAAACTGGCCCTCAAATACGCGCCCGATCTGCGGTTTCGGATTGACGAGACCTTCGATCAGCTGGATGAGACACGCCGCCTGTTCGCCCAGGACAATGTGCGCCGGGACATCGACGGATGAGAGGGTTGCGGTGGGTCATCGCGCTTGGCCTCACGACGGCCCCCATGGCGGCCCCCGTGGCGGCCCTTGGATGTGAGACGGTCGACTACGAACAGGCCAGCTACACGATCTGCCGCGTCGACGCCGCAGAGCAAGAGATCCGCCTGTTTCTCAACGATCCGGAAGATGGCAAGACCCTGGGCACCTTCGGCAAGGTGGACCGGCTTTTGCGCCAATCGGGTGAGGTGCTGACGCTCGCGATGAATGCGGGCATGTACCACGCGGATCGCAGGCCCGTCGGGCATTACGTCGAAAACGGCGAGGAAGAGGCCCCTTTGATCACCTCCGATGGGCCAGGCAATTTCGGCCTGCTGCCCAATGGCGTGTTTTGTGTGGGCGAGGCGCGCGCGCAGGTGATCGAGAGCCTGCGCTTCGCACGTGAACGCCCCGCCTGTCGGTATGCCACGCAATCGGGGCCGATGCTGGTCATTGATGGCGCGCTGCATCCGCGCTTTCTGGAAGGGTCGGACAGCACGTTCATTCGCAACGGCGTGGGCGCGTCGGCGGATGGGC
>JBCBWJ010000050.1:0-10014 GCA_039817165.1 Pseudomonadota bacterium
ACGGGTTTTATCGTGTTCAACTACGCAAACTATCCCAACCTTGCCCGGATCTTCGATGAACTGGATGTGCCCGTCACGAAAAGCGCGATGACGTTTGGCGCCTCTGTGCGGGGCGGGCGGTTGGAATACGGGCTGCAGGGTGCACCTGCATTTTTCGCGCAAAGAAAGAACATTTTCGACCCAAGGCACCTGAACATGTTGCGCGACATTTTCCGGTTCAACGCCAATGCGCTCAAGGTGGTGGCGGATCACCCGGAGCTGACGATTGGGCAGTTCCTCGACAAGCTGGGCATGGGGCGGTGGTTTCGGGAGTATTATCTGCTGCCGCTGACCGGTGCGATCTGGTCCACGCCCACCCGTCAGGTGGCCGAGTTTCCGGCCCATGCGATGGTGCGGTTTCTGAACAACCACGGGCTTTTGTCCTATGACGGGCAGCATCAGTGGTACACCGTCGTGGGTGGTTCCGTGTCTTATGTGGATCGCATGGCTATTGCCCTGCGCAAGCTGGGCGTCACGGTCCGGCTCGGCTGCCCGGTTGAAGGGGTGAGCCGCAACGATCTGGGCGTGCAGGTCAAAGCACCGGGCGCAGAGGCACAGCATTTCGATGAGGTGGTGTTCGCCACGCATTCCGATGTCAGCCTCAAATTGCTGTCTGATCCCTCTCAGGAAGAGCACAGGCTGCTGGATGCGGTTAAGTATCAGCCCAATGAGGTTGTGTTGCATTCAGACCGCTCCGTGATGCCACACAGAGAGGCGGTTTGGTCCTCGTGGAACTACATTGAAAACCCGGCGCAGCGGGATGGGCAGATTGACCTCACGTACTGGATGAACAGCCTACAGCCCATTCCAAAGGACGATCCGCATTTTGTAACGCTCAACTCCAACCGGGAAATTCGGGAAGAGTTGATTTATGACCAGGTCACGTTGCACCATCCGGTCTATGACCTGGCGGCCTTGGCGGCGCAAAAGGGCGTGCAGGCGATGAACGGAGAGCGCAGGACGTGGTTTTGCGGAGCGTGGATGAAAGACGGCTTCCACGAAGACGGGTTGAGCAGCGGGCTCGACGTGGCGGAGGCCATTTTGGCAGGCGACGCTGTTGCGGTCGCGGCTGAGTAGGATTGCATGAATACGATTGACCATATCGCCGGTCATACCTGGCATGGGCGCAAGGGGGCTGTGGAGAATGCGTTTCGCTACTCCATAGACTACCTCATGCTCGACGCCGAGGAGACGGTGGAAGCGCCGTGGCTCTTTGGGCGCAACCGGGCGGGGCTCGCGTCGCTTTGGGACAGTGACCACGGCGGACCGCCCAAAGGTGGGCGTGGCGCGGTTTGGGTGCGCGAGGTGCTGGAGGCGCATGGGTTTGAACCGCCTGCGCGGATCGAGCTCTTGGCACAACCACGCGTTATGGGGCACGTGTTCAACCCCGTGGCATTCTGGATTTGCCGGGATGATGAAGGGGCCGTGCCCGTTGTGATCTCGGAGGTGACGAACACCTATGGGGACAGGCATTCCTATCTGTGTCATCGAGATGACCGCGCGCCAATTGGGCCCAAGGACCGGTTGACGGCGAAGAAGATCTTTCATGTGTCGCCCTTTCAGAAGATCGAAGGCGGATACGAGTTTCGCTTTGACCTGCGCCCGGAACGGATTGGCATCTCGATAGATTTCACCGGTGGCAATGGTGGGGTGATTGCCACGCTGGTGGGCCACCGCAAAGCGCTGACCACGGCGGGCCTTGTGCGGGCGTGTTTCCGGCGCCCGTTCGGGTCACGGCGGGTGCTGGCGCTTATTCATTGGCAGGCCCTCAGGCTTTGGATCAAAGGGGCGCGGTTTCAAAGCCGTCCCGAGCCGCCCGTGCAGGAGGTGAGCCGATGACACGTGCCCCTGCCCTGCCTGCCTTTGCGTTGTTTGCCGCGATGATCGCGGCCGCCGGGCTGCCGCTCTATATTCATGCGCCGAAATTTTACGTGGATGAGTACGGTGTGTCCCTGGCCGCCCTTGGTGCGGTTTTGTTCGCGCTGCGGCTTTTGGATTTCGTGCAGGATCCGGTTTTGGGCAAGCTGGCCACGGTATGGCGTGCCAAACGCGGGCTTTCGGTTTGCATTGCAGCGTTGACCATGGCCGCGGCGATGCTGGGGCTCTTTTCGGTGGTGCCTGCGACGGCCCCGCTTTTGTGGTTTGCGGTGATGCTCACATTGGTGTTTTCGTCGTTTTCCTATCTGACGATCTGCTTTTATTCCGAGGGGGTTTCCTCTGCCGGGCGGATTGAGGGGCAAGGGCATATCAAGCTCGCCCGGTGGCGGGAAACTGGTGCGCTTTTGGGGATTTGTGCGGCCTCTGTCGCGCCGATTGCGATTGGCGGCTATGGCGGGTTCGCCTTTGCCTTTGCCCTGCTCACGGTCGTGGCACTTTGGGCGATGCGGCGCGAATGGGTGGGCACGGAGATCGAAAGCAGCACCGGCTTTTCGGGCGTTCTGTCTGATCCGGTGGCGCGCAAACTGCTGATGGTGGCGCTGTTCAATGCGGCCCCGGTTGCGGTGAGTTCGACGCTGTTTTTGTTCTTTGTCGAAAGCAAGCTGGATGCGCCGGGGTGGGAAGGGCCGTTTTTGTTGTTGTTTTTCCTGTCGGCCGCGCTCGCCGCTCCCTTTTGGTCGCGTCTCGCTGAAGCGATCGGGGAACGCAAGGTTCTGCTGGTTGCCATGGTGCTGGCCATCGCTGCGTTCGGCTTCGCCGTCACGCTTGGGCCTGGGGACACGTGGGCGTTCGGGGTGATCTGTCTGGCCTCTGGCGCGGCACTCGGGGCGGATATGACGCTTTTGCCCGCGCTTTTTGCGCGGCGGATGGAGACGGTTTCCCCCGGGGCGTCCGAAGGGTTTGGGCTATGGTCCTTTGTTTCAAAATTCACGCTGGCTCTGGCCGCGGTGACGTTGTTGCCGCTGCTGGAGTCAGGCGGGTTTCAGGCTGGCCAGGAGAACACGGAAGACGCGCTCCGCCTGCTTAGTCTGCTCTACGGTGCGCTGCCTTGCGTGCTGAAACTGCTGGCAATCGGATTGCTGGTGTCCATCAACTTTGACGACAAGGAGTAACACGGGATGACTTCTTTGCTTTGGTTCCTGATGGGGCTTGTGGTGGCAATGACCGGCGTTGTGGCCGGCCAACGTTACCTGGGGTTCTCCTCGCAGCGGCCTCAACACTATGAGACCGGCACGCCGGTCATGGATCTGCGCCAGCATCTCAATGGCCCGATCAAGTGCGAGGGCGTGATTTACGGCCCGCTTGGGCGTGTGACCTCGCGGTTTGACGCTGATTTCATGGCGTCCTGGGACGGCAACAAGGGCGTGATGCAAGAGCATTTTCGCTATGACAGCGGCAACACGCAGGATCGCGAGTGGCGGCTTGAATTGGGCAATGACGGATCGGTCAAGGCGGATGCCGATGATTTGGTCGGCACCGGCACGGGCCAGCAGATGGGATCCGCGCTTCGGCTGAACTATGACATTCGTCTGCCAGAAGAAGCCGGCGGTCACGTGCTGAGTGTCACCGACTGGATGTATCTGACGCCATGTGGCACGACCATCGTGAACCGCAGCCAATTCCGCAAGTTCGGGATCAAGGTGGCGGAACTTGTCGCGACGATGCGCCGGGTTGAAGCTGCGTGAGCCGGTTTGCGGGCAAAACCTATTGGCTGGTGGGGGCAAGCGAGGGCCTCGGTGAGGCGCTTGCCCATCAGCTGAGCGCGCTCGGCGCCACCGTGGTTTTGTCTGCGAGAAACAAGGACCGTCTTGAGGCGGTCGCAGATGCCGTGCCGGGAGAGGCGCGGGTGGTGCCGATGGACATCGCCGATGACGCGAGCGTGGCCGAAGCCGCTGAGGCGGTGGGCGACGTGGACGGGATGGTGTTTCTGGCGGGTGTCTATTGGCCCATGCCCGCCACGGAGTGGGACCTCGGGCAAGGTGTGGCCATGGCGGATGTCAATTTCACCGGCGCATTTCGCGTGTTGGGCCATGTGGTGCCCAAGATGGTGGCCAGGGACGCGGGCCATATCGTGATCACCGGCTCTTTGTCGGGCTTTCGCGGATTGCCGGGTGCCATCGGCTATGGCGCGTCCAAGGCCGGGGTGATGTCATTGGCGGAATCCCTGCGCGCCGATCTGTGGCGCACAGGCGTCGATGTGCAACTGGCCAATCCAGGGTTCATCAAGACGCGGCTGACGGACAAGAACGCGTTCAAGATGCCGTTCCTGATGACCTCAGAAGAGGCCGCCGGACACATGGTCCGCCTGATGAAAACACCAGGGAGGTTTCAAGCGCACTTTCCAATGGTGTTTTCATGGCTGTTCCGGGTGTCACGCCTGATGCCGGACTGGCTTTATTACCGCGTCTTTGCCTAAAAAGATCAGTTCACCGTTGAGGTCAGATTTTCCGGCTGTCCCACGACCACGAAGGTCAGGGCATCCGGCGTCATATACTCTTTGGCCACACGGTTGAGATCTTCGAGCGTCACAGCATTCACCCGGTCATTGCGGGTGGCGATGTAGTCGATCGGGATATCGCTCAACTGCATGGCGGCGGTGATGTTGGCGATGCGGCTGTTGCTGTCAAACCGCAGGGGATAGGCCCCGGTGAGATAAGTCTTGGCATCGTCGAGCTGGTCCTGGGTCAGGGCACCTTCGCTGATGTCCTGCCAGATGTCGCGGATCACGGTGATGGCGTCGGCCACGCGGTCATTGGCGGAGGCGACAGAGCCCATCCAGAGATCAGAGCCGTCCTTTTCCGCGAGATAGGAATAGACGCCGTAGGTCAGGCCCCGCTTGGCGCGAACTTCGTCCATCAGGTAGCTTTCAAAGCCGCCGCCGCCGACAATGTGGTTGAGCACGAAAACCGGGAAATAATCGGGGTGGTCGCGTGCGATGCCCTTTTGGGCGAAGATCGCTGTGGATTGCGGGGTTTCAAATTCCACCACCTGCACGCCACCGGGCAGATTGACATCGGCATCCCCTGGAAGTGGTGCGCCTGTCGCGGGAAGATCGCCCAGAAGGTCGTCAAGCAACGCGGCAAGCTGCGCTTCGGTGATGTCGCCCACGGCGCTGACAAAAACACGGTCTTGCGCGATGGAGGCCTGATGGGCGGCGATCAGATCATCGCGTGTCAGGGCCGCGACGCTGTCCAGCGTGCCCTGCTCGGAGGTGCCGTAGGGATGATCGCCGAACACCAGTTGCGAAAACTCGCGGCCTGCGATCGAGTCCGGGTCCGTTGCATCGGAATTGATGCCCGCGAGGATCTGTGCGCGAACCCGTTCAATGGCCGCCTCGTCAAACCGCGGCGCAGTGATGGACGCCTTGAGCAACGGCAGGACGTCGGCCTTGGTTTCGGTCAGGAAACGGGCGGAGACGGACACATCATCATCGGACACATCAAACGAGATCGAGGCCGCCTGATCCTCCAGCGCGCGCTGGAAGGCGCGGGCTTCGAGATCGCCGGCACCTTCTTCGAGAAGACCGGTCATGAGATTGGTGGCGCCACGCTTGCCATCCTGGTCGAGCGATGCACCGCCTTTGAAGCGCAACTCAAGCGCAACAAAGGGGATGGAGTGATTTTCGACGAGCCATGCGGAGAACCCACCAGGCGAAGTGACCTCTTTGATTTTCACATCAGCCATCGCCAGCGAGGCGACAAAGATCAATACAAGCCCAAGGATCGGAGCCAGAAAAACAGTGCGGATCATTGGGTGACCTCCGGGGATTTAAGGTAGCCGGTGACGGAGCGTTTGGGATCAAAGACCTCGCGCGCGGCGGCCATCACATCGTCTTCGGTGACCGCCTGAAGGATGTCTGGCCAGGCCTGCACATCCTCGACCGTCAGGCTGGTGGTGAGGGCGCGACCGTATTTGTTGGCAAGGCTGCTGATGGAATCGCGCGCGTAGATTTCGCTGGCGCGCACCTGCCGTTTGATCCGGTCGAGCGCGCCTTCGGGCACGCCGGTGACGAGGAACTCTTCGATCACCTGATCCATCGCCGCTTCGGCCTCTTCCAGTGTCACACCGGCGGCGGGGGCCACGTAGATGTCAAAGGTCGTGTCATCGAGCGACCCACCCCGATAGTAGGCGCGGCTGAACACGGCCATCTGGCTTTCGAATTGCAGTTTTTCATCCAGAAGCGCCGTTGAGCCACCGCCGAGGATTTCAGACAGCATGGTCAAAGCGGCCGCTTTTTCCTGAGCGCCGCTGTCGCGTTCTTGCGCCATGTAGGAACGTGCGAGATAGGGCTGACCGACGCGGGGGTCTTCCAAGACAAGGCGGCGTTCAGCGAGCGCGCGTGGTTCGGACGGGCGATCACGAGGCTCTATCGCAGGGTTGGCGGGGATCACACCGTAGTGCTTTTCGGCCAGCGCACGGACCTCTTCGGGTTTCACATCGCCGCCGACAACGAGCACAGCGTTGTTGGGCGCATAATGCGCGTCATAAAAGGCCTGCGCATCCTCGAGATCCAGTTCCGTGATCTCGTGCATCCATCCGATGATCGGCACGCCGTAGCGGTGATTGAGGAACTGCGCCGCCCCCATTTGTTCATTGAACAGGCTACCGGGGTCGTTTTCCGTGCGCTGATTGCGTTCTTCGATCACAACATTGCGTTCGGTCATCACCTCGGCCTCGTCCAGCACAAGGTTGGCCATGCGATCTGCTTCCATCTGCATCATCAGGTCCAGACGGTCGGCGGCCACGCGTTGGAAGTAGGCGGTGTAGTCGTAGCTGGTGAAGGCGTTGTCGCGACCACCGTTTTGCGCCACCACAGAGGAAAACTCACCCGTGGACAGGTTTTCGGTCTGCTTGAACATCAGGTGTTCGAGGAAATGGGCAATGCCGGACACGCCAGCCACCTCATCGGCGGACCCGGCGCGATACCAGACCATGTGCACAACCGCAGGCGCGCGATTGTCTTCGATCACCACGACATCCATCCCGTTGTCCAACGTAAAGGATGTCACCTGATCGTCAGCCTGAGCGGCGGTTACCGATCCAGCCGTGATGGCCAGCGCGGCCAGAAAATTGCGCATAGGTCGTCTCCGGTTGCCTGTGTGCCAAAGCATTACGAAGAGATACGGCGCGGCGAGCGCAATTCAAGAAGTCTGACTGGCTTGTGATGTATTTACGCGATCACTCTGCGTCAGGCGGGGCCGTGGGCGTGACGATACCGGAGCGGCGCAAGCGATCCTGCTCTTGCTGCGCATCAAGCCACTGTTTCTTGTAGGCTTCCGTGTAATCATCCCTTGGCCCGATGCGGAGAATGTTGCGACGACCATAAGCTTTGCGTACGGCCTCATCCTCGGACCGCAGGGTGGTGCGAATATTGCCCTGCGTGCCGAAGCGGTTGGCGTGGTTCACAAGCCCGCCATCGGCTGGCGCGATCCCGGCATTGCGGCGGTTGGGATTGCCACCAAGTGCTGCAATGCTGTCCGCGCGCGGATCCTGATCGGTGAGATTGGCCTGACCGGGCGTGGGCGGCGGCAGGTCAGAATAGCTCCCGGGTTCTTGCAAGGGCAAACCGGGCGCGATGGCAAACTCATCAGGGCCATCATTGGGGTTTTTCAACCGTGTGAGCGTGATGTCGCGGTCCCCACGAGAGCACGCGGCGACGGCAAAAATCAGACCCATCAAGATGATCAAACGCGAGATGCGCATCTCAAATCTCCCACCAAGGATGCGTATTTTTAATCTATCCTGCAGGAAAGGTCACGCCGCCTTTTTATCCTCTGTGAAAATGATCAGGCCGACGGCGCCCAGAAAGACCGCGATGTCGGCCACGTTGAACGAAAACGGATTGGTGATTCCGCAGCAAGACATGTTGAGAAAGTCCGCAACCCCGCCATAGAGCACCCGATCGACCACATTTCCAAGCGCCCCCCCGATCAAAAGCCCGGCGGCGATATTTTGCCAACGCCCGCCCGGGTCTCGGGTGACCCAGAAGAGAACGACCACGCAGATGATCAGCGCCAGAGCGATCAAAATCCATCGGGTGGAAGAATTGTCGCCTGAAAAGAGCCCGAAATTGATGCCGTAATTCCACGCCATACGCAGGTTGAGATACGGTGGAAACACATCAATGGCGCGCACCTTGTCGAGGTTGAGCATATGCACGACATAGTATTTCGAGAGCTGGTCGAGCACGAACACCGTGATGCCTGTCCAGAAAATGGTGCGCATGGGCTGCCTCTTGCCTCGGGTTGCCAGAGTTAGTGCCGGAAATGGCGCATGCCGGTCAAGACCATGGCGAGGCCTGCCTCATCGGCGGCCTTGATCACATCGTTATCGCGCATCGACCCGCCAGGTTGAATGACAGCGCTCGCCCCGGCCTCTGCCGCTGTCAGAAGGCCATCGGCAAAGGGGAAAAAGGCGTCAGACGCCACCACGCTGCCTTGGGTCAAAGGCGCTTCAAGGCCCAGCGTTTCCGCCATGTCCTGTGATTTGCGCGCGGCGATGCGGCAGCTGTCGACCCGGCTCATTTGTCCGGCCCCCACGCCCACGGTCGCGCCGTCTTTGACATAGACGATGGCATTGGATTTCACGTGTTTTGCGACGCGCCAGGCAAAGAGCATATCCGCCATTTCCTGCACTGTGGGCGCACGTTTGGTGACGACGGTCAGCGCGCTTTCGTCGAGGCGGCCATTATCCTTGTCCTGCACGAGATAGCCACCAGAGACCTGTTTGATCATACGCCCGGCCGCTGCCGGATCGGCGAGACCATCAGTGGTCAAAAGACGCAGGTTCTTCTTGGTGGCAAAGACCGCGCGGGCTGCGTCGTCGGCGCCCGGGGCAATCACGACTTCGGTGAAGGTCTTGGCGATCTCTTCGGCTGTGGGGCCATCGAGCGGCTGGTTGAGCGCGATGATCCCACCGAAGGCTGACGTGCGATCACAATCAAAGGCCCGCATATAGGCCTCTTGCAGGGTATCGGCCCGGGCCACCCCACACGGGTTGGCGTGTTTGATGATCGCACAGGCGGGGCCATCTGCGGGCGCGAACTCACTGACCAGTTCAAAGGCCGCATCGGTGTCGTTGATGTTGTTGTAGCTCAGCTCCTTGCCTTGGTGCTGCGCGGCGGTGGCGACGCCGGGCCGGGCGCTGCCGTCGGTGTAGAATGCCGCCGCCTGATGCGGGTTTTCGCCATAGCGCAAGCTCTGAGCCAGCGTGCCCGCCACAGCGCGGCGGCGCGGCGTGGCCTGCGCCAAGGCATCCGCCATCCAGGTGGAGACAGCCGCGTCATAGGCCCCGGTACGGGCATAGGCCGTTTGCGCCAAACCTTGCCGAAAGGCGTATGTGGTTTGGCCGTTATGCGTGTCTAGTTCAGCCAAAAGCGCATCGTAATCTTCGACATCCACCACGACATTCACGAATGCATGGTTCTTGGCAGCAGCCCGGATCATGGCCGGCCCACCGATGTCTATATTTTCAATGCACGTGTCGTAGTCAGCGCCTTTGGCGACCGTTTCCTCGAACGGATACAGGTTGACCACCAACAGATCGATCGGGCCGATGCCGTGCGTGTCCATGGCCGCCTTGTGACCCGGATTGTCGCGCAAGGCCAAAAGCCCGCCATGCACCATGGGGTGCAGGGTTTTGACCCGGCCGTCCATCATTTCGGGAAAACCGGTCACGTCGGCCACATCGCGCACCTCAAGACCCGCGTCGCGCAATGTCTTGGCACTGCCACCGGTCGACAAAAGCTCGACCCCGCGCGCGACAAGCGCCTGCCCCAGGTCCACAAGACCCGTCTTGTCAGACACCGACAAAAGCGCGCGGGACAGGGGGGCGAGGTCGGGATGCGGCATGAGGCAAAATCCTTCGGTGGTTTTGCCTGCTTTGAAACACACATGACCACGGAACGCACGCGGGTTTTTCACCTGCGCGAGGCCGCCCGCGAGGGCGGATGAGCGGCGCTAGAACTCTACCGGATCAAGGCCCGTTTGCGCCAGGTCACGAATGCCCACCGGGGACTCCTGCGGCTTGGACATGGAC
>JBCBWJ010000051.1:0-9940 GCA_039817165.1 Pseudomonadota bacterium
GGTTATCTCAACTTTACCAGTTTCAACCTCTTTGACCGGGTGGTTCGCACCGTGATGACCGTGGTTCATCTTAACCGTGTTAGCCCCGAGAGCGAGCGCTAGCATTTGGTGACCAAGGCAAATTCCAAAAATCGGAATGTCTTTTGCAAGCACACCCTGGATCATCGGAACCGCATACGCCCCGGTGGCTGCCGGATCGCCCGGACCGTTCGACAAAAACACCCCGTCGGGCGCGTGCGCCAATACATCTTCTGCCGTGGCCGAGGCCGGCAAAACGGTGACGTCACATCCCGCACTTGCCAGGCACCGCAAAATGTTGCGCTTGGCACCGTAATCTATAGCCACAACCTGGTGTTGGGGATCGGATTGGCGAGAGTAACCCTTGGGCCAAGCCCAGCGCATCTCGTCCCAACGATAGGACTGCGCACAGGTGACATCCTTGGCCAAATCCAACCCTTCAAGCCCGACAAATCCGCGTGCTGCCGCAACCAGAGCCTCGACATCGAAATTGCCATCCGGATTATGCGCCAACGCCACATGCGGCGCACCCTGTTGACGGATCGCCCGGGTCAGACGCCTTGTGTCGATACCACCGATGGCCACTCTGCCCCGCCGCGCCAGCCAATCGGCCAGCTTTTCCAAGGCGCGCCAGTTGCTGGGTTCCGTCGGGTCCCATTTCACTACCATCCCCTCGGCTACCGGATCGGCGGTTTCATCGTCATCGGGGTTCACGCCAACATTGCCGATATGGGGGAATGTGAAGGTCACAACCTGACCCGCATAGGACGGATCGGTCATGATCTCTTGATAGCCCGTCATGGCAGTGTTGAAACAAAGCTCGGCCGTCACTAGACCGGTGGCACCAAAGCCATGGCCATAAAACAAGGACCCATCGGCCAGCGCAAGACATGCGGTTGGGCGCGACGGTGTCATGGGGGCCATGGAACAGCTCTCCTGCAGGGTCTGATTGGCAAACTTTCAGAGGTTTATGCAGCGGGGCCTCAGCGGTCAAGGGGCAATCTGGCAGATTTCGGGCGGTTGTCAGTCGCGCCGGTTTCCGGTAGGCATCGCGCCGCAATCAGAGCAGCAAGAGGCACAGGTCATGGCACTCACAGAGCGTATCAACGATGCCCTCAAACGCGCGATGAAAGACAAGGACAAGCTGCGTCTTGGCACACTCCGTCTGATCAATGCCGTGATCAAGGATCAGGCAATCGCACGCCGCGGCGAAGGTAAAGACGCCGAGATGTCCGAAGATGAAATCATCGCGCTTCTAGGCAAAATGACCAAACAGCGCCAGGAAAGCCTGCGCGCCTATGAGGAGGGCGGCCGTGTGGACCTCGCCGAACGCGAAAAACAGGAGATCGGCATCATCGCGGAGTTTCTGCCGCGGCAGTTAAGCGATGACGAGGTGACAGAGGCCGTTACAGCCGCAATAGAGGCAACTGGTGCGACCTCAATCCGTGATATGGGCAAGGTGATGGGGCAGCTGAAGGCCAACTACACCGGTCAAATGGATTTTGGCGCAGTCGGCCCCAAGGTTAAGGAAAAGCTCTCAGGGTGATCCGCGCTTTGCAATCTTCACCAACATTTCCGTCAACTCCTCGAACAGCGTTACGCGCTCATCTTCCGAAAGGAAGGCCCCAATCTCGACCTCGCGGCCCTTGCCACTGAGCGTAACGTAGTTGGGCACAGGACCGCCAGTTTCGTGCATCTGCGCCCGCGCCCAATAGCTTTCGCACTCCCATTCCTGCAGCCGGCCGTTGGGGCTGGTGCGGGTCAGGTGAATTTCGCGCACACTTATCGTCAGCTCCTCATGAAGTCGCCCATCCCGGTACGACCTTTCCAGAGCAAACCAGACCCCGCCAACCGCCAGCATCAGAAACGGCAACACACCCCAGAGTACCACTGTGCCCAACAGAGGAAAAAGCGGCACTGAAATCAGCGCGGCCGTGATCAGGATGAACCCGGCAAATCCACGCCGCGGCAGCGACCTGTGCGGCCACAGGTGCAGCGTTTGCATCGCATCAGGCGCGCCATCAGATGAAGACCATTCATAGGGCATAACCGCACCCTAGCCGATTCCTCGACCATGCAAAGACCCGCGCGCGCTGCATTATGTCTCAACCCAGATTGTGACGGGTCCATCATTGACCAGGGACACCCGCATGTCCGCGCCGAACCTACCGGTCGCAACTGAAATACCATGGCTTTCGAGGGCCTTGGCAAAGTGAAGGTAAAGCGTCTACCCAATTCTGGCGGAGCAGCATCAGAAAACCCAGGGCGGTTGCCGCGCGATATATCAGCGGCCAGGGTGAATTGACTGATCACAAGCGCCGACCCGCCGACATCACGAACAGAGCGGTTCATCTTGCCCGCATCGTCTCGGAAAATGCGCATCTTGCTGATTTTCGCGGCCAGCTGATCGGCCTGAGCCGTCGTGTCGCCCTGGATGGCACAGACAAAAACCAGAAGTCCCGGGCCCGTGTGACCGACTTTCGACGGCCCGACATGCACCTCCGCCTGGCTCACTCTTTGCAACAACGCTTTCATCTAGCACAAATAGTACGCTTCACGCTTGGTCCAGAGCGTCGTCGCATTTCTGGCAGCCAAATCCGATAAATCGAGACTTAGCGCCCCAGGATGTCACGCAAAATGCGCTCCACCGCGGTCTCGCGTCGCTGCGGTTGGGCCGGGCTTTGCGGCCGCGGGTCAACATCCTCCACCACGCGCTCCTGGATGCTGCGAGACATCGGAAGTGGACGTGGTTGAAGCCCGTTTGTCACCCGCACCATGGTCTCGCGCCAGATATCCGTGGGCAAGCTGCCGCCCGTGACCTGCTGCAAGGGGCTGTTATCATCATAGCCCATCCAGACGCCCGTTACGTAGTCTGCCGTAAATCCGATAAACCAGGCATCCCGCGCTGCCTGCGTCGTGCCGGTTTTGCCCGCAACCTCCCAGCCATCCAGTCGGGCGCGCCGCGCAGTGCCTTCTGCAACGACCTTGTGCATCATGTACGTCAGCTGGCGTGCGGCTTCTTCGCGGATCACCCGCTCCCCTATGCCACCAGCCGTGCCCATCAGGGGGGTTTCCTCACCCAACAGTGTCAGCTCTTCCAACCCATACGGCGTCACGGAAGAGCCGCCGTTCAGGATCCCGGCATACGCACCCGTCATCTCCAATAGCGTGCTCTCGGATGCGCCCAGCGCCAGGGCCGGACCATCCGCCAGATCGCTCTCGATCCCGAAATCTTCGGCCACCTTGCGCACCAGATCGCGCCCCACGGCCTCAGACACTTTCACGGCAGGGATATTGAGGGAAAACTTCAACGCCTCAGTCAGCGTCACCCGACCACGAAAATCCTTCTGGTAGTTCTGCGGGCACCACCGACCCGAACCGGGGATATCCTGACAATACGGCTCGTCCACCACGGTTGCATTGGGGCCATAGCCCAGCTCCAACGCAGTGGCATAAACGAACGGCTTGAACGCCGACCCGGTCTGCCGGTTGGCCATGGTCGCGCGATTGAACGCCCCACTGACCTTGGTTTGCCGACCGCCGACCATGGCCCGCACCGCCCCATCGGCGGACATGACCACGATCGCGGCCTCAGCCTGACTGCCTTCGCGCACCTTTTCGTCAAAGATCACCGCAAGCGCCTCTTCAGCCGCGCGTTGAATGCGTTGGTCGAGCGTGGTCCGTATGATCACATCCTCGGTCGTTTCCCGGGTAAAGAAATCCGGGCCCGATTCCATGACCCAATCGGCAAAGTATCCACCGGTCTGCGCGTCGGCGGCTTCGGACAATGTTGCAGGGTTCACGGTCGCCTGCGTGCGCTCTGCGGCGGTCAAATAGTCCTGTTCTTCCATCAAACGCAAAATCGTTGCTGCCCTTGCCTGAGACCGTTCAAGGTTGGTGGTGGGGGCCAAACGCGTGGGCGCCGTCAAAAGCCCGGCAAGCATCGCACCTTCCTGTGGCGTCACCGCCGCCGCCGGCTTGCCAAAATAGCGCTGTGCGGCGGCTTCCGCTCCGTAAGCACCCGCCCCCATGTAGGCTCGATTTAGATAGATCGACAGGATCTCATCCTTGGAATACTTCGCCTCCATCGCCAAGGCATAAATCGCCTCCTTTGCCTTGCGACGCAAAGACCCGCGGCGACAATCGCGCACATAGGCCGCCTCGCTGTCCCACGCGTCCTTGTCATATGCGACACCGAGGCAAAGAAGTTTAGCCGTCTGCTGCGTTATTGTAGACCCGCCGTGCCCCGAAAGCGGACCGCGTCCTTCTTGCAGGTTGATCCGAATGGCACTGGCCACCCCGCGCGGGCTGATCCCGAAATGACGATAAAACCGCTTATCCTCGGTCGCAACGACGGCATTCTTGAGATGCGGGCTGACACTGTCTGCGGTGACCACGCCGCCAAACTGATCGCCACGCCACGCAAAAACGTCGCCCTCGCGATCCATCAGTGTCACAGACCCGCGTGCCCGCCCGTCAAGCAGGTCCTGCACATCGGGCAAAGTTGCAAAAGTGTAAAAGACAGCACCCGCGATCAAGACAGCCACCACTGCCGTGACCCGCCACGAAATCACCCAGATTACGCGGAAGACAAACCCGAAGGCTCGGCCGAAGAAACCACGAATACGACCGGTAGACTTTCTCCGCACTGTCCTCTTTGTGGTCGTTTTCTCACCCGTTCGTTTGCGGGCAACCGGTTTCTTCGTTGCTATTTTGCGCACAGGTTTCGCAGGGCGCTTTCCAAACAGGCTCCAGCCACGCTTTTTCTTCGCAGGCTTCTTGCGCCGCTTGTCCGCCACAAGACGAGACTTGATCCGACCGGAGTTTTTCATGCGGGTCCTTAGAAGGTTCTGCTCATTATTTTTTAACAAGATACTCACGATTCGCAGAAAATTGACCCCCAATCGCTGTTATCTATATGATTAAAAGTTATGCGAATTAGTATTTCTGCATATTTTTTAATCATTAACCTTCGTTAGCCAGCACCTCTGCCTGCGTCGCACCTTCCAGCGAGGCTAGCGCTTCGGTTTTTTCGCCCGTGCAAACCCGCAAGTGGGGAAAACAATCCGAAAGGGGTGTCTAGTGAAACTCATCGTTGCAACCATCAAGCCGTTCAAGCTTGAAGACGTCCGCGAAGCGCTGACCAATATCGGCGTGCGCGGCATGATGGTGACAGAGATCAAGGGGTTCGGCGCACAGTCCGGCCACACAGAAATCTACCGCGGCGCAGAATACGCCGTAAATTTTGTCCCGAAAATCAAACTGGAAATAGCTGTCGCCGATGGTGTCGCTGATCAGGTGGTCGAAACAATCACGTCCACGGCCCGCACTGGCAAGATTGGTGATGGCAAGATTTTCGTGATGGACCTTGAACAAGCCACGCGCGTGCGCACCGGCGAAACCAACGAAGACGCGCTGTAAGGCGACAAAGACAAAGGGTTACATCCGATGAACAAGAAACTACTTATCCCGACCCTGTTCGCTGCGGCCATGCTGCCAGCGCTAGGGTTTGCACAAGAGGCCGAAGAGGCAGCGGCGACTGTCGTGGCTGACGAATTTGTATGGATCATGAACTCGCTGCTGTTCCTGATCGGCGGCTTCCTGGTGTTTTTCATGGCTGCAGGCTTTGCGATGCTTGAAGGTGGCCTGGTCCGGTCCAAGAACGCGACCACACAGATGACTAAGAACGTGGCGCTTTTTTCGATCGCGGCGATCATGTATTGGCTGGTTGGCTACAACCTCATGTATCCGCTCGGCGATTGGGCCATAGAAGGCTACTTCTCAGCTCTGTTCCCATCAGTCGGTGTGCTCGAAGCCGTTGGCGTGGATCTCGCCGGTGCAGACGATGCGGGCTATGCCTCGACCGGTTCTGACTACATCTTCCAGCTCATGTTTTGTGCGGCGACCGCATCCATCGTGTCCGGGGCTCTGGCGGAACGCATCAAGCTGTGGCCCTTCCTGATCTTCTCGGCCATCCTGACGGGCTTCATCTACCCGCTCACCGCCTCCTGGCAGTGGGGCGGCGGCTGGCTCTCCGAGGCGGGTTTCTCCGACTTCGCAGGCTCTACCGTTGTGCATGCTTGCGGTGCTGCGGCGGCGCTTGCAGGCGCGATTGTGCTCGGCCCACGTATCGGGAAGTACAAGGATGGCAAAATCAATCCCATGCCTGGATCCAACCTGCCTATGGCAACGCTAGGGATGTTCATCCTTTGGCTGGGTTGGTTTGGCTTCAACGGTGGCTCGCAGCTGGCGATGGGCTCTGTCGGTGATGTGGCTGACGTGTCGCGCATCTTCTCTAACACCAACATGGCAGCCGCTTCGGGTGCTGTGACGGCCCTGATCCTCACCCAGATACTCTACAAAAAGCCCGACCTCACAATGATCTTGAACGGCGCACTCGCCGGTCTGGTCTCTATCACGGCTGAGCCACTGGCACCCACTCTCTTCGGCGCCCTTTGGATCGGTTCCATCGGTGGCGTGATCGTCGTCCTGACCGTTCCAATGCTCGACAAGCTTAAGATCGATGACGTGGTCGGTGCCATCCCCGTGCATGGATTTGCCGGTATCTGGGGCACCTTCGCGGTCATCTTCTACGGCGACGCCGCTGTTGGAACGCAGGTTCTCGGCATGGTGGCCATCATCGGGGCAACCTTCGTGATGTCCCTGATCGTTTGGTTTATCCTAAAGGCCACATTGGGCATCCGTGTCAGCGAGGAGTCCGAGATCGCAGGTCTCGACGTCTCGGAGCTGGGCATGGAAGCCTACCCGGAGTTCTCGAAGTAATTCGAAAACAATTCCTTCCTGGAGTGACTGACCCCCGGGCTTCGGCTCGGGGGTTTTTTCGTGCCTTGCCAAGAGTGAACGCCACACACCAAGACCCAAAGCTTCACCAAAAGACACCTGACAATCTCGCGCCATTCGGACATTCCGAATCGTGGCGCCACATGCTACGTTTAGTGTCATGAACGAAATAACCCCCAATATAGGCCATACCGCACCCGTTATTCGCCAGCTTGACGAGGCTGCGATCAACCGCATTGCCGCTGGCGAAGTGGTGGAGCGTCCTGCATCTGCCATCAAAGAGCTGGTGGAGAACGCGCTTGATGCCGGGGCCAGGCGCATTGAGGTGGCCTACGCAGAGGGCGGTAAGAACCTGCTCCGAGTTATCGATGACGGCTGCGGCATGGCGGGCCGCGATCTGCCTCTCGCACTCAGTCGCCACGCCACGTCAAAGATCGATGGAACAGACCTGCTCAACATCCAGAGCTTTGGCTTCCGCGGGGAAGCGCTTGCCTCATTGGGCGCTGTCGGACGGCTGTCCATAATCACCCGTGCCGCAGGTCATGAGGGTGCAGAAGTCAACGTGTCCGGCGGCCAGATGTCGGCTGTCAAACCCGCCGCGCTCAACTCGGGCACCATTGTTACGCTGAAGGACTTGTTCCATGCGACACCCGCGCGTCTGAAGTTCATGCGCTCTGACCGGGCAGAAGCACAGGCCATCAACGACGTGGTCAAACGGCTGGCCATGGCGGAACCTTACGTTGGATTTGTATTGCGCGACGTCACAGATGGCGGCGAAGGGCGGGTGGTCTTCCGCGCAGACTCAGAAACCGGAGATATGTTCGACGCCTTGCATGGGCGGCTTTCACGGACCCTCGGGACACAATTCGCAGAAAACGCGCTACCAATAGATGCCCAGCGCGACGGCGTCCAAATGACTGGCTTTGCCGCACTGCCAACCTACTCCCGTGGTTCGGCCGTGACGCAGTATTTATTCGTCAACGGCAGGCCTGTGCGGGACAAGATGCTCTACGGCGCGTTGCGGGCGGCCTATAACGATTTCCTGTCGCGCGACCGATACCCGGCGGCAGCGCTCTTTATAGACTGCGATCCGGTCCTGGTGGATGTGAACGTACATCCTGCAAAATCTGAGGTGCGGTTCCGTGACCCGGCTGTTGTGCGCGGCCTCATTGTATCGGGCTTGCGTCATGCTCTGGCCGAGGCGGGTCACCGCGCATCGTCCACGGTTGCTGACACAGCCCTCGGTGCCATGCGCCCAGAGCCCACGACAAACCCGCGCATCTACCAGATGGATCGCACATCAGGGACGGCAGGCTTTTCTGAACTGCAAACTGCTTACAGCGCCAGACAGGAACCCATGCAATGCGAGGCGCGACCCGAAGGGAGCGACGAGCCGACAGACCTCCAAACCCAATACCCCCTTGGGGCCGCCCGCGCGCAAATGCATGAAAACTACATATTTGCCCAGACCGAAGACGGCATGGTCATCGTCGATCAACACGCCGCCCATGAACGTCTGGTCTATGAAAGCCTCAAAGCCCAAATGGCGGAAAACGGTGTCGCCGCACAGGCGCTTTTGATCCCTGAAATCGTAGAGCTCAACGAGATCGACACCGCCCGCCTGCTCGAAGAGTCAGATGCCTTGGCGGCCTTGGGGCTGACGATCGAGGCCTTTGGGCCAGGCACTATCGCCGTCCGCGAAACGCCCGCAATCCTGGGACCCTGCAGCGCCGCGGGGATTTTGCGTGACGTTTTGGACGAGCTCGCGGATCAAGAAGAAAGCGCGGGTCTGCAAACCCGAATAGAAGCCATCCTGTCGCGCATCGCTTGTCACGGCTCTATTCGCTCTGGTCGCCGCATGACTGGTGAGGAAATGAACGCCCTTCTGCGCCAGATGGAAGCGACAGCCCATTCAGGCCAATGCAACCACGGTCGGCCCACTTATGTGGAACTCAAGTTGTCCGACATCGAAAAGCTCTTTGACCGGAAATGATTGAGGTGGGTGATATCATCGTGGACCTGAGCGATCCTTTGGTTCTTTCTGCCCTCGTCATGGGGGCATTGCTGCTCATTATCCTGTGCCTTGTGATCGGAACCAGCCGCGCCGCCGCCAGATCTGCTCGTATGGCAGAGCCCATGATCCACCAGATGACGGATCTGAGCGCACGTGTCCAAGGACTGAGCGATGGCCAGCATCAACTGGCGGGCGGGCTCAATCACGTATCAGAGGCTCAAGCCCAATCGCAGGCCAACATGCTACAACTGATGGAGCGCCGTCTGGCACAGGTGCAAGAGCAGATGAACGAGAACCTGCACGGTTCCGCCCGGCGCACAGCACAGTCGTTGGGTGACTTGCAACAACGCCTCTTGGCAATCGACAAGGCTCAGGACAATATCACCAAGCTCTCGGGCGATGTGCTCAGTCTTCAGGACATCCTCAGCAACAAACAAACCCGCGGTGCGTTTGGGGAAATCCAGCTGACAGATATCGTATCCAAAGCCTTGCCATCGGACAGTTACACCCTCCAGCACACGCTGTCGAACGGCAAACGCGCGGACTGCCTTATCCACCTACCAAACCCGCCCGGGCCCATTTGCATAGACAGCAAATTTCCCCTCGAGGCCTATGAGGCGCTGCGCCGAGCAACCACGGATTGGGAGTTGAACGAAGCTGCCAAGTTCCTTCGCGTCTCAGTCAAAAAGCACATCAAGGATATCTCCGAAAAATACATACTCGGTGGAGAAACAGCCGATGGCGCGCTCATGTTTCTGCCGTCAGAGGCGGTCTACGCCGAACTCCACGCTAATTTCCCTGAATTGGTTCGTGAAGGCTTTGCCGCTCGGGTCTGGATTGTCTCTCCCACCACCTGTATGGCCACTCTCAACACCATGCGCGCGATCCTCAAAGACGCCCGCATGCGTGAGCAGGCGGGCGCGATACGCACGGAGTTGGGCAGACTGTTTGCCGATGTGGACAGGCTTGGCACCCGGGTCGAAAACCTGGACCGGCATTTCAATCAGGCCTCCAAGGATATCGCAGATATCAAGATTTCAGCCGACAAAGCCGGAAGACGGGCAAAACGACTGGATAATTTCGACTTTGAAGAGATCGCACCAGAGA
>JBCBWJ010000052.1:0-9885 GCA_039817165.1 Pseudomonadota bacterium
AGAAAAGCGAAACCCCGCAAGGCGGTGAACCTTCCGGGGGTGCCATGATCACAGAGCGCCAACTCTGCATCGTCTGAATACGATTTGATCTTAGCACCTCCAGAATCATGCAGGCAAGAAAAAACGCATTTGTGCGACCAGAGAAGGTTTGCCTGTCGCCGTCTTGTCCAACGAGCAGATGAGAGGACAAGAACATGAGGACAGAACCGTTCCCATCCCTTCCACAGGGATTTTCCAGACGCGATGTGATCGCGCTGATGGCCGATATCGGCCGCGACATCGGGCTAGGCCCAAGGCTCACCGATATTCTCACCCGGTTGATCGGCTGCACCGAAGCCGACGCATGGATCGACCCCGAGAAAGAACCGATCTTTTATGGGCGACAGGAGAGCTTTGCCCAGAAGCTCGGCATTTCCACGCGCCAGCTCCGCACACATGAAAAGACCTTGCTCAAGAACGGTCTCTTGGAAAGGCGCACCGCGGCCAACGGAAGCCGACACGGGGGCACCGGGCTTGGGCTGGTGCTGACACCGCTCATCGAGCGGTTCACCGATTTTCTGAGCGTTCGAGAGGCCCGCAATGAACGCTACGCCAGGATGAAGACGCTCAAAGCCACCCGCAGCGTCCGGTGGGCCACCTTCCGCGACGAGCTGGCCCGTCTCTCGCCCGAGGATCTACTTTCCGACGATGTTCAGGACATGATCGCGGAACGCGAGACTTGGCCTCGCACCGATACGCTCTTGAGCATGGGCGAAGCTCGGCTGTCACAACACATCGAGGCGGCTACCAACCTGTGCATAAGGCTTTCAGATTGGATCACAAACCATGCTGATTCCTCTTGTGAACCGGCGGAAACCTTCCGGTCCTCTATACAAGAGGACATTCAGATGAATCTTTCTGAAAAATGTAACGCCAGCGTGGATAAGCGGAGCGCGGACAAGTCCGCGCACTCTAATTATCCTGCGCCGGGTCCTGACGGACCCGTCGATTACAGAGAAAGAAAGCTTGAGGCGGAAACCTTGGCGCTTCAAGGGCTATTTTCGGGACGATACGGACTGGATCACGCAGTCTCCTTGGCGAGCGGGGATTTCCAATTCGAGATGCAGGTCCGAAGTGGGGATCGCGCAGACTACGCCTTCGTCGAAGCGGCCAATGCAAGGGTCGCCCCTCTCGGGATCAATATCACAGCCTGGGCGGCGGCCTGCGACCGGATGGGTCGTGTCCCAGCTGCCCTCTGCGTTATGCTTCTAGACGCCAATCGGGATCACCCAACCGCACCCGTCATGAACCCTGGCGGGGCATTGCGGGGCATGATCAAGGCGCACAACCGGGGCAAGTTGAATCTGATCGGGAGCCTGATCGGATTACATCGCAGACGAGGGTTCTAGGGCCATGCCGCACGATTTTCCCGCGTTTCTGCGTCTCTCAGGCCGCGTTCGTGGCCATCCACACGTGGATTTACCCACGAGCGCGGCCAGAATGCGCGTTTTCAGAGGCTTATCAGCCTGGATCGGCTCGTATATAGGGATCACATCCTGTTCTTTTGAAGTGTTCAGACCTCCCGCTGCCACGGTCCGTTCGCGAATTTCGCCCGGCCCGATGGTCTCTTGGAGGTGCATTTGACGTTGCCAGATAGCCATTCCGCGCTTGTCGTCGGTGGTGTGTCGCACGACATGAGCCATCTCGACGCTTTTGCGATTGTCGTCCCTGGCAAAGGACGCGCACCGGGCACCCATCTGAATATTCTGGTCAAGTTTTCCAATCACGTCACGACCGAGCGTGCGCTGCACGGCCAGCCGCATGACACAGTTGATCATCGCGGGACGAGACGCGCCTTTGATCCGAAGCGCTACGCTATGTCACTCCGCCTTCCCGACATCATTTCACAGGGTTTCGCCGATGACGCGCTTTGCTTTGTGTCGAAGGACTTCAGCGGCCACGAAAATCTGATGATGATCGAGTTTGAGAACGGAGACACCTGGTCAATCGTGTTCTGTTTTCAGCCTTTGCCCGACGGCGTCTTAATGGAGATTCTGTCCACCCATCCGAAACCAATGCGCGGGAAACCAAAGCGGGATCATCTGACGTATTTTGCCCGTAAGTGCTTGTTTGCCCAGCAAAGGGTCCCAAAAAGCTGAAGGCTCGACCGAAGCCGAGCCTTAGTAGTCGTCCATTACCGTGGTCTGCAAGACCTTCAGCTTTCGCATCAGGTTGACATGACAGTGACCTCGAAAGTCGAACCTGCCTGAGCCTCAGATAGTCGATCAGACCCAAAATGTCAAGAAAATCGGTCTAGACCGGGTTTAGCGTGCGGGGTCGTTAACGCTTTGTAACTCTTAAGTTAATGTCAGTACGACGTCGAATCTAGTGCAGACGGTTTTTGGGGGCGTCCCCGTTTCGGGGAACAGCTCTAGTCGGCAAGCCGACCGAAGCCTGTAGTCTTCGCCCATTCGGGTTACGATCCTCGCCCACGCGGCCCCGAGGGCCGCGATCAGCGCTCACGCGATGAGCAATTCAACTTCAGGTTTTCCAGCATCAACGTGAGATTTGTACCATGCCGGCGGACGCCCCATACCAGACCAGGTTTTCCCCGACTCCGGATCCTTGAACTTCGCCGGCTGCGGCCCGCGCGGGCCGCGCCGCCGGCCTTTCGGTTTCCCTTTCGGCGCGGCAAGTAGATCTTCCAGCGCAAAACCATATTCGCCCGCGGCCGCACGCGCCGCCTTTAAGGCATCCTTGCGGTTCTGTTTCTCGCGTCTTGCAAATTCCGCATCAATGTCCTTCAGCAACCGTTCCAACTCGGTCCGGGTCTTGCCATTCAAATTCACCTTCGCCACGAAATCCTCCAATGCGATGTTTCATTGCATAATTCTCAAAACGGCTAAGACTTCCTTTTCTCAGCCACGGAGACGGGAAACAGTTTGCGCCGTTCTTCTTCGCTCAGCCCTTCATACGCTTCGATGAGTTGCATCGCCTGCCGATCGATCACCAGGTCCGCTAGACATGCCACCTGTTTCGCAACCTGCGGGTCTTCGTCCCCCATCAGTGGAAAAAAATCGCCAACACGCAGACCGAAAACGGACGCAATGCGCCAAAGGAGGTCCGCGCCGACCCTCGTTTCTCCCATTTCGTATTGCTCAAGCTCACGCAAGGGCACGCCGAGTCGGACCGCCATTACCTTCTGCGACATACCATTTTGCCAACGAAGCTGCCTTATCTTGCGGCCTACGCGCTCATTGACCGAATTACCCATTTTCAATCTCCACCTCTTCAAAGGGGAGCTTCCGGCATAAAGCCGGATGTCAGCAAGACCCCCGGCCAGGGCAGGGGAGCGCAGTGTTTAGACAGAAGCCCTGGACATTCCCACGCCATCCGGCCGGTAGCCGTTGGGCAAAAAAATCCATGGGCACGCGCTAAGGCCGCCTGGCAATATCTCTTTTCAGACAGGGCTTGCTGATTTCCCCGCGCCGGTGCACCGGCGATGCGAATTGATCGCGCGTTTGCTGTTATTTCGCAAGAGCTTGCGGCGGTCGTCTCACAAGTCCGGATTTCTCAGGCGTTTTTCAGCAACGTGCCGCCTTCTGGATATCGGCCAATCCTCAGCCCGAACCATGACATACCGTCCCGGCCCCGCAAGGGCTGCGCCCTTCTCCACTTCGTTGCGCCCCTCCGGGTGCGGGCCCGCTCCTTGGTACGTCACTTGGGCTGCGTCATTACCCGTAACCAAAAGGAGAACACTATGACAAAACTATTGAAGAAAATCCGCTCGGTCCTGCGAAGCCTCGGCCACAAAGCCAAGCTCAGTCTCAGCGTCGCACTCTCTATCCCCGGTTTCCTCAAAATCGAGGTGGAATACGAAAAGACACTCACCCCGCCCGACAAGCCAGATGTGGCCTAGCAGCAATGGCCCACGCTTTGGCGTGGGCCATTGCTGTCTATCCATCCGCTGCCGCAGCACCCGATCGAAGGACATTGCAGGCGTACATCCCGATTTCGTTTCCTTCGGCGCCATAGGCAATCATCGTGCCTTCCAGCATCTCCTGCCCTTCAGGGATTTCCATCGCGCGAATGTCTACAGCAGCGTCAATGTCCCGAAAGGTTTCCAATGCAGCGGCATGGCAGTCAGTGACATCGGCAAAATCCATCCGCGTTTCCAACTCAGAACCGGTTTCAAAGTTGAATATCACGACGATCAGTAGAACTTTCATGAAACCCTCGCTAAAAAATCGAAAGCCGGAGCGACTGCCCCGGCCTTCGGGTGAAACTTTCGTCTTCACCTTGCGGGATCATAGGCCGTCCCCGGCTTGATCCTGTGATTACAATAATACGTTATTGTTACGCAAACAAGGGTTTTGTCACCCCTTCATCTTGCCAGAAATATCCTCGGGGGAGCGCCTACAAGGCGCGGGGGCAGACAGCCCCTATGCCATCCAGCCACCAATATGCGACCAGAAATGGTTCAGTTCGTCACCGGCATGAAGGGTCCTTGCGGCGTCATCTGGCGAGAATGATCGAATGGCAGCTCCCATTGCCCTTGTCCCACCAAGTGTTTCCAATCGCTGACCAGCGGCACGCAGTCTGTCCCGCTCAGCTTGCGTCGATTCCGAATAGGATACACCGCGCGCTTCAAACTCGACATACGCCGCCCGGGCTTCATTGAAAGCCGAAAAGGTTTCCATAAACCGTTCGAATGTCGCGACGCTACTTTGGGCCGTGCCCGCGAGCCAGTTCAGGTCGACGCCGAAGTCATCACAGATGGAAATAGCAACAGCGAGCGGTGTTTCGCGCTTTTCCAGCTCGTAATTCTTGTAGGCCCGATCTGACAAACCCAGTCGCAAGGCCATCTCACCTTGCGATAGGTGATGCCGAGACCTGATGTCTCGAAGCCGCTCGCCAATAACGTTCATGAAGATGTCCGTATGTTCCCTTTTGTGGGAACGATACGACTTTCGCGGGCAGCAATCAAGGTCAGGATTTTTTGACCTGCGGAGGGGCCGCCTTGCGGCGGCCCTGGGTTGCTATTCGGTCACGTCGCCTTTGGCGCTTGGCAGGAAGGCGACCAGCTCGGTCACACCAACCGGGAAATCGAGCTTGAGAGTCAGGAAAGTTTCGCCGCTGTCCCGCTTTGTGTTCTCGAACACCGCGCCGACCCGGCGATAGGTGGTCTTTTCGGTGCCGTTGTCGTCGTATTTTACAGGGACGGTCAGAGTGTAATGTGCCATTTGGGTTTCTCCTTGTTTCGATGAAGGTGAAAAAGCGCATCGAACGAGGGTGCGGTGCAGGCCGAAAATCGGTGGGTTTGCCCTGCGGGTGGAAACCGTTTTTCTGCTTGCCGGGGCTTCGCCACGGGAACACCAAGCCCGCGATGCGTCACCTCTCATCTTTCCAGAAACAAGGCAGAGGGAACCCAGATGCCATTACACGCCGTCTCTGCCTGATACGGCAACAGCAGCGATAGAAGACAGTGGGGATCCCGCTTCCGCGCGGGATCGGGGACACAGCGGACGCCGGCCTCTCCGCTGCGCTCTAAGGCCGTCGACAACTTCCCATTGGTTTGATCCGCCCAACAGACCTGGCCCGCAAAGTCAATGACGCCATCGACGGTGCGCCATCGGACCCTCCGCAATTTTCTCCTGCGTCGAAAATGACGGTTTCCAATGCCGCCCCGCCGACAAGCCCCCCTTGGGGGTTGCTATGACTTTTCGTTCCAGGCCCGTGGGTCGGGCTGACGCCCTCCCCCCTCTGTTCCCCGGAAAATGCGCGCATTTTCCTGAAAACAGAAAGGGAAGGCGTCGCCCATTGGCGGAAAGAGGTCACAAGACCCGACCGCATCACCACAAGGAGGCCAAGGATGGCTGATACGGTTGACGACCGGGCGCGTGATATCGCCCGAATTGCCGAACAAAACGATGCCTTTCGCTGTAAACGCCCCGGAGGCGGACAGGGAGAGTGGGTCTACACCCAAGCGGTCCACGCGGAAGGTCAGGGTTTCGTCCTCGCCTGTGTTGCCGCCGTCGCCGCATACGACGATTTCAACGAAGATATTGACCCCTACGGAACCCATGAAATGGGAGCGATGGAGGTCATGGGCAAAAAGGTCTGGTGGAAAATCGACCTTTACGACTGCGCCTATGAAGGCGGTTCACCGAACCCCACGTCGCTCGCTGAAACGCGCCGCGTTCTGACGATCCTTTTCCCAAGCGACTACTGAAATTGGCAGCCCTGCAAGGGGTGCGCCAAAGGCGCTGCCTGCGTTGGGAAGGAGGTGAACACATGACCAGAGCAGTTATCGAGCAGCGCAAGCGGGAAGCTATCGCGCTTGTGAGAAAGGGAGGTCTCTCCGCCAAGATCGGCCTCGCCTTTCTGAAACAGCACGCCGCCTAAGCGGCCTCGCCTCACCCCGTCAGGGGTGGGGCACCCATACCAAAATCATCACCACAAAACAAGGAATGTCCCAATGACTAAGCAATCCAAGATCATCGCAACAGAGGCCCGCTTTCCCCTCGCAAATCTGTCCCTCTCTCCTATGAACCCACGCCAAGACGTGCCCGAATCGGACGTGGTCGAACTCGCGGAAAGTATCTGGGCCGCTGGCCTGATCCAGTCCATCGCAGGGCTGGCAGGCAAGAAAGACACCGCAGAGATTGTCGCAGGCGGACGCCGCTTGCGCGCCCTGCAATATCTGGCCGAGCAGCACCCAGACATGGCCAACACGCGGCCCGAACTGGCGAACCCCATGGTGATGCTGGCCCCCGACGCCGAGACCGCCGAGGCTTGGGCGAACATGGAGAATGTGGCCCGCCGCGATCTGCACCCTGCCGAGGAAATCCGTGCCTATGGCAAGATGGAAGCCAAAGGCGGTACTGTGGGAGCCATTGCCCGCGCCTTTGCGGTCAATGAAAAGCACGTCTACCGCCGCCTTGCACTGGCGCACCTCCCCGATCCGGTACTGGACGCCCTTGCGGCCAACGAAATCAGCCTGTCCAACGCCGCCGCATTCACCGTCAGCAATGACATGAAAGCGACCCTTGAAGTGTTGGAGCAGGCGCGGGGCGGGAACTACAGCGATCACCAGATCAAGCAGGCCCTCAAGCCGGACTCCGTGCGCAGCAGTGACCGTCGCGTGGTCTATGTCACCGAAGCTGGCTATGACGAGGCCGGAGGCCGCAAAACCGCTGATCTTTTCCAAGACCAGACGTTCTTTGACGATGTGGCTTTGCTGGACGAGTTGTTCGACGCCAAGCTGACCGAGGCCGTCGAGACCTTGCAGGCCGAAGGCTGGAAATGGGTCGAGGCGATCCATGAGCCTTGGCTGTGCCACTACAACATGGGGCTGGACAAGTTTGGCCGGGTCTATGCCGAAGAAGGCCAGTTATCCGAGGACGAGGCGGAACGCTATGACGAGTTGGCCGAACTCGCCAATGGCGATGTGCTGGACGCCGCAGGGGAGGCGGAACTTGCCGCCCTGCAAGCGATCATCGACGGGCAATATACTGACGAACAGCGCAGCCATGCGGGCCTCTACGTCTATGTTGATCAGAGCGGAGTGCAGCAGATCAGCGGCGCTCTGGTGAAGCCAGAAGATAAGAAGGCGGCTATTGAGGCGGGTATCCTGCGCAAGTCGATGCACAGCAGCAGCGGCAATGATGGTCCCAAGTCACCAATCTCGCAAAAGCTGCGCGATGACTTGAACCGTGTGACCAAAGGAACGCGGCAACACGCTGCCCTGCGCGATCCTGACCTTTTAATCGACCTTCTGGCCTACCAGTTGAGCCACAATCTTCGGTGGGACAAGCCGTTCGGGATCACGACAACAGAAGTGCCAAACTGGCCCTCTACCGAGGCAGATGGCTACGCGCTGGACGAGCGGCTGACGACCAACCCGCCCCGCGATATGTGGGACACGAAAGATCTTGGCGCATCCTTCCGCGCCTTCCGCAAGAAGGGTGCAGAGCATGTGCGCGGTGAACTGGTCCGCTTCCTTGCCGCTCAATTCCAAGGCGGTGACGAGAAGCTGCAAGCACTGGTCGAGAAGGCCACGAAGCCCGACACCCGCGAGGTTTGGACACCCACAGCAGCCAACTTCTTTTGCCGTGTGGGCGGTCCCTATATGGTCGAGATTTGGCGCGATCTTCTGGACTTGGCCGAGGATCACCCGACAGCCACGACCTTTGCGAAGCTGAAAAAGGGCGAGAAGGCCGCGAAGCTGGAAGCCTTGTTTACCCAATCGGACCTGCGCAGCGCCCTTGGCGTCACCGAGGCGCAAGCCGCCAAGATCGACGCTTGGTTGCCCGAAGGCATGGAGTGAGAGCAACGGCAGGGCGTTCGCGCCCTGCCCCTTTCCAGACAGGAGCAAGACCAATGGCATTTGAGAACGATACCAACACGGGCCGGGTTCAGAAGATGGTCGAGACCTTTGCCCTGATCCAGAAATCGGCCCTGTCCAACCGCGTGGATGCCGATGCCTTACAGGTGATGACGCGTCCGCTGATCGAGGCGTTGACGGCGGCAGGCGTGGTGGGCGCGGGTGTCCCAGCCCCGGAGGGGCTGGATACACCCACAGCAGCCCTTACTGCGGGCCAACGGGCCGCGCTGCACCTTGCCGACCGTGCATCCTTGCGTGACCTGACCGCCGCCCTGTTGGGACGGCTAGAAGCGCACGAGGCCCGCCTTGCGGCATCGGGTGAGGACCACTGACATGCGGTTCAAGAGAACACCCAGCTTCGCGTTTACGGACACACCCCGCAAACGCGCCGCCTTGCGCCGCAAGCAGCAGCGGGAGCGGGACGCCCTGCCCCTTTTCGCTGATCAGATTGCCGAGGAACAGCCCACCGAGGATGAGGTTATGGCCCGCCGTGCCGTCCTGTCCGACCAGCAGGAAACGCGCTGGCGGTCAGAACAGGCCGCAGAGTGGCGCAAGGCTCGTCGCATGATCGACAGCCTGCCCGCCGAGGAAGGACGTGCGATCCGCCGCGTGTGGGATTGCGCCCCCTACCCCGCCGATCCGTCCCGTCTCTTGGGGGTGCTGCACAGCTATAGCCTTGGCAAGCTCGACCTGAAACGCCCGCCGTTTCCACTGTCCAAGACGGATGCGGGCGGGTCGCGAGTTGCCGACCTGTTCGCCAAGCCGGAACTGTTTGTCCCGATCCTGAAGGCCCGCGACATCGCTGAAGACCCCGACCGATACCCGCTGGCCGAGCGTCATGCGGCCTATCACCACCTTCAAGCCGCTGCGTCCAAGAACAAGGACCGCCAGCGGGCCATGCAGGACCGCGTTCTGGCGTCAGACTTGTTCCTGCGCCTTGGGGAGTTGGAGGAGGCCCATGCCTGACTTCACCGCCCATAGGCATCCCGTCTTGGCCGTGGGTTGCCCTGAATGCGGCAAGGCCCCCGGCGTGTGGTGTCGTCGCCCAAGCGGCCACCGTGCATCCGATCTGCACAAGGCCCGCCGGATAGCAGCCGATTGTCTATTCGCCGCGCAGCACGGCGAGGCCGCCAGCATCGCGCGCGTCGGCGAGGATTGGGTCATCGACCCGAAGGGACGCGCCGAGCGAAACCGTCTTGAGCGCATGACTGGCGTTCAATTGGAGCTGTTTCCATGACGCTGATCATCCAATTCCGCACGCCAGGAACACGGCTCTGGTGGAGCAACGTGCGAGAGTGGTGCGATTGCGGCTATGTGCTGAACCGACGACGCCTTTCGCACAAGCGCAACCGCGATCTGGAATCGCACGGCATGTGTATGCCGCTCGATCTGATCTATCGCGAGGCAGACCTTGAGGCGGTCGATCTGGCGATCTGGTTCTACCGGCATGGCCCTATTGGCATCCGCCGTCCGCAGCGCGGCCATCGAGGCGATCACCCGTCTACGCCGATCTTTCAGGC
>JBCBWJ010000053.1:0-9884 GCA_039817165.1 Pseudomonadota bacterium
ACCGCATAGCCCAGCCCCTCCAGCCAGGCTTTGACGGGCGCATAAAGATCGGTTTCGGACACAGATGCCATGCAAACTGCCTACCCCTCAAACCCGCCGAAGAACAGAGCCGCGCCGTCGCAAAACCCTAGGCGGAACCTTGCGAAGGCGAGGCGCGCCCGTAAGGGAGCGACGAGCGCTCAACCCCACATGTCCCGCCCTAGTGACAACCCAACCCCTCCCGCCTATAAGGCCCGCAAAATCCACACACCCAAGAGGCACCCCCCAAATGACCACGCTCGTTTTCGGCCACAAATCCCCTGACACCGACAGCACCGGGTCCCCCATCCTGTGGGCCTGGTACCTCAACGAGGTCAAAGGAGGCGATGCCGAGGCGGTCCTTCTGGGCGAACCCAACACCGAAGCCGCCTTCATGCTCTCCCACTGGGACCTCCCCAAACCCCGCATCATCTCGGGCGTCGAAGAAGGCCAGCCTTGCGTGATCGTGGACACCAACAACCCCGCAGAGCTGCCCGACGCGATCAATGGCGCGGATGTGCAGGCCATCATCGACCACCACAAACTGGTGGGCGGGCTGGAAACCGCAGGGCCGATTGACATCACCATCCGCCCGCTCGCCTGCACCGCCACGATCATGATCGACCTGATGGGCGAGGATGCCGCCAAGATGCCCGACTGGGCCAAGGGCACCGCGCTCAGCTGCATCCTGTCCGACACGCTCGAATTCCGCTCGCCCACCACGACGGATCATGACAAAGCGTTGGCGCAAAAACTCGCCGCCGAGCTCAATATCGACCTCAGCGCCTACGCCTCCCAAATGTTCGAGGCCAAATCCGACGTCTCCGCCTTCTCGGACGCAGACCTTCTGCGCATGGACAGCAAGGAATACGCCGTGGGCGACACCAAGTTCCGCGTCTCCGTGCTGGAAACCACCGCGCCCGATGTGGTGCTCGCGCGCAAAGACAGCCTCATGACATCCATGGCGGATGTCGCGTCCGAGGATGGCGTCGATCAGGTGCTCCTTTTCGTGGTCGACATCCTCAACGAAGAGGCCACGCTTCTGGTGCCCAACGATCTGGTGAAATCCGTGGCCGAGAAATCCTTCGGCGCGTCCGTGGATGGCAACAGCGTGGTCCTGCCCGGCGTCATGAGCCGCAAAAAACAGATCATCCCCAACCTTGCAGTCTGATCCAGGTCCGTCTGCTACGGTGTCTGAACAATACCGACGCAATACCGACGTAATACAGACGTGATACAGACAGCCGTTTTCGGGCCTATGTCGCGTCCTCGGGCACATACTCCAACTGGTCACCGGGCTGGCATTCCAGCTCGGCGCAAATCGCCGAAAGCGTGTTGAACCGCACCCCCCGAACCCTGCCGGACCACTGTCGAGGGCACAGGCTCTCTTGCCATAGCCATAGTGGGCGGGTGTCTGACCGGGCCGCCTTTGACGGCCTTGCCCATCAGCACGTGGTTGCAAACAGACCCGTCCGCCGCGTTCGTGCGCCTGACCCGCCGACAGGACCTGCTGACCGCTCTGCCACGCACCGAGGCCACTGCACTCAAGGCGAACCTGAAACCTTGTGAATGACAGGCACGACCCGGCTTCGAGACAGAACGTGGCCCTTTGCACACGCAAAAAAACCACGGGCGTTTCGCGAAACCTGAAGTAAAGTATCAAAAACATTGCATTGAAGGAGCCGCTCTCATGATCACCAGACGCCTCGCCATGGCAGGTCTTGCCGCCACGCTCGGCACCGCCGTTTCCGCCCAGAATTCAACGGTT
Source organism: Pseudomonadota bacterium (assembly GCA_039817165.1). Classification (GTDB taxonomy): domain Bacteria; phylum Pseudomonadota; class Alphaproteobacteria; order Rhodobacterales; family Rhodobacteraceae; genus Roseovarius. The sequence continues at coordinate 1,787 of JBCBWJ010000053.1, forward strand.
TACCGTGTGGGCGGGCTTTACACCGCCTATGGGATGAACGCCGATGGATCAAAATACTCAGGCCAGGTGCAGATCTCGCAGGCGGGCACCAACATTGAAATGTACTGGAACGTCGGCGGTCAGCAATATTCCGGTCGTGGCATCATGCAGGGCTCCGTGATGACCGTGGATTGGGGCGCATCCACGCCCGTGATCTACGTGGTTGTGGGCAACGAGTTGCACGGCACATGGGACGGTGGAACCGCCCTCGAACGGTTGGTCCGACAGTAAAACGCGGCCCGGGGTTGTGCCCCTCTAGGCGCGGCCCCGCAACCGGCTCAGGATGTCGCGCGCGGCCTGTGTCGGCGTGATCTGACCTTGCGCCACCTCCGCGCCTGCGCGGGCCATCTCTGCGCGTATATCGGCACTTTGCAGTTCGGCCAAAAGACCCTCCTTGACCTCTTGTTCGAACCAATACTGCGCCTGCATGGCCCGTCGATCTTTGAAATGCCCCTCATCCCGCCGCCATGTGACCAGCGATGTCATCTCGTCCCACGCCGATGCCAACCCGTCCTCATGCAACGCCGAAACCATCATCGCCTTGGGAAATCCATCCGGGTCCTGCGGCCGTTTGCGCAAGAGCCGCAGCGCGCCCGTATAGTCCGCACAGGTCCGCGTGGCGGCCGGTTTCAAATCGCCATCGGCCTTGTTTACAAGGATCATATCGGCCATTTCCATGATCCCGCGCTTCACACCCTGCAGCTCATCCCCGCCCGCGGGCGCCAGCAGCAGGATGAACAGATCAGACATTTCCGCCACCACCGTCTCGGACTGCCCGACGCCCACGGTTTCGATCAGCACCACGTCAAAGCCCGCCGCCTCGCACACCGTCACAGCCTCTCGCGTGCGCCGCGCCACGCCGCCCAGATGGGTCTGGCTGGGCGAGGGACGGATGAAGGCCAACGGGTCGCGGCTGAGCCGATCCATCCGGGTCTTGTCCCCCAGAATGGACCCGCCCGACCGCGCGCTAGAGGGGTCAACGGCCAACACCGCCACGCGCAACCCCCGCCCCGTCAACATGGTGCCGAAGCTTTCGATAAAGGTCGATTTGCCAACGCCAGGCGTGCCGGACAGCCCGACACGAATGGCCTCCCCCTGACCTTGCAATCCAGCGATCAACTCGGCCGCCTGCGCCTGATGATCAGCCCGTCCGCTTTCCACCAAGGTGATCGCACGGGCCAAAGCACGACGCTCCCCCTTGATAATTTTGTCGCGAAGCTGTGCAATGTCCATGAAAGCGGCTCAGGTTTTCGTCTGACGGCCCCTATGCCCCGTCTGACGTGACCTGTCCAGAGGCCGCGAGGGGGAAGGGACACGCCCGTGGGACATGTGAAAAGGCGCCTTTGGCGAATGCTGCGGCTGGCGGGACTGCTGGTTTGTGCCGCTTTGCCGGTCTGGGCGGAGCAATCCAGCATGAGTTTCGACGTCCGCCTACTGGGCGCGCGCGTGGGCATTTTCAGCATCGCAGCCAACGAATCAACAGGCGGTTACTCGGCCCGGTCGAAGTTCACCACGGTGGGGCTTATCGGCGCGTTGAAACGCATGGAGGCCGATGTCACCGTGCAAGGCCGCGTGGCCGGAGGGCGGATGTTGCCCGTGAGCTACAATGAAGCCATCGATGACGGCACACGCGTGACGGACGTGGTGGTCAAGTTTTCCCCGGGCACGCCGCGACTGGTCTCCGGCGATGTCGGCAGCAAAGCCCCGCCCGCCTCTGGATCAGCGCTCTCTAGCGCGATCGATCCGCTGACAGGCGTGTTTATTCTGCTGCGCGATCAGGTCCCCGCGGACGTGACCTGCAAATTCACCGCCAATATCTATGACGGTCACAGACTCGCGCGGATCAACCTGACCCGTGCCGAAAAGCGCGGCGACGCAACCACGTGCTTTGGCACCTACCAACGCGTGGCGGGCTATTCGAGCAGCGAAAAGCGCGGACAGGTTGTGCCTCTGGCGATTGATTATGTACCGCATCAAGGCCGCCTGCGGGCCGCACAGGTTCGGGTCGAAACGCGCTACGGACCGGCGGTGGTCAAACGCCGGTGAGCCTGCCTGTCAGCCACGCGATCCCGGAGCTGCTTGACGCGTTGCGCTCTCACCGGCGCGCGGTACTGCAAGCGCCCCCCGGGGCGGGCAAAACCACCCTGGTGCCCCTCGAGATGATGCGCGCGGGGCTGACCACGGGCCGCATTCTGATGCTGGAGCCCCGCCGCCTGGCCGCCCGCGCCGCGGCAGAACGAATGGCCAGCATGCTCGGGGAACCTGTTGGAAAAACAGTGGGCTATCGCATCAGAGGCGAGGCCAAGACCTCCAAAGCCACGCGGATAGAGGTTGTCACCGAAGGCATCCTGACGCGCATGATCCAAAGCGATCCGGAGCTGTCTGGCATCGGCGCGGTGATCTTTGACGAATTCCACGAACGCTCCTTGAATGCCGATCTTGGCCTTGCGCTCTGCCTTGAGGTTGCAGGCGCTTTGCGCGACGATCTGATCCTGCTGGCGATGTCTGCCACGCTCGATGCCGCCCCAGTGGCTGCACTGATGACAGCTCCGGTGATCACAGCAGAAGGGCGCAGTTTCCCCGTAGATATCCGTCACCTCGATAGGCCTGTCCGCAAGGACACCCGCTTTGACGCCTCCCTCGCCGACCTGGTGCAAAAGGCGCTCAACGAGACCGATGGCGGCGTGCTGGTCTTCCTGCCGGGCGAGGGGGAGATCCGCCGTGTGGCATCCCGGCTCTCGGGCAAGCTGCCCCCGGGCACCACGCTCTTGCCGCTTTATGGCGCGTTGCCCTTCAAGGACCAACGTGCGGCGATCACCCCGCTGACGGGCGCGCGCAAGCTGGTGCTTGCCACCTCCATCGCGGAGACATCTCTGACGATCGAAGACATCCGCGTTGTCGTCGATGGCGGGCGGTCGCGGCGATCCCGGTTTGACCCTAGCTCCGGCATGGCCCGCCTTGTCACCGAGACCGTGACCCGGGCCGAGGCCGATCAGCGGGCGGGCCGCGCAGGCCGCATGGCCGCCGGGATCTGCTACCGGCATTGGACCAAAGGGCAAGAGGGCGCACTGGCCGCCTATCCCCCGGCAGAGATCGAAGCCGCAGACCTGGCCGGATTTGCCCTAGAGCTGGCGCTCTGGGGCGCGGGACCTGACGCGCTGCCATTGCTGACCCCGCCCAACCCCGGCAGTTTTGCAGAGGCGCAAGGCCTCTTGCAGCTTCTGGGCGCGCTGGATGCCCAAGGTCGGATCACAGAGCACGGCAAAGGCTTGGCAAAACTGCCGGTGCATCCAAGGCTTGCTCATATGCTGGCAACCACCGGGCCGAAAGCGGCTCGATTGGCCGCTCTCTTGTCAGATCGCGACCCACTGCGCGGGGTGGATGTGGACATCGCGCTGCGCCTCAAGGCGGTGCAGGAGGGCAACGCCCCGGCCCTCACCCGAATACGCGAGGAGGGCAAACGCCTGGCGCGCCTCACTGCTGGCCTCTGCGCCCGCGAGATCAGCACCGCCGGCATGGCCGCACTGGCCTATCCGGATCGCATTGGCCTGCGCCGCAAAGGAGAGGCCCCGCGCTATGTGCTGGCGGGCGGCAAAGGCGCGGTTTTGCCCGATGGCGACCCGATGGGCCGGGCGCGCCTGATTGTGGCCACTGACCTTGATGGCGACCGCAGAGAAGCGCGCGTGCGCCAGGCAGCACTGCTTGACGACGCCGAGTTGCGCGCGCTCTTTGGAGACCAAATTGTCTGGCAAGAGACCTGCCACTGGGACAAGCGCACCCGCCGCGTGGCCGCACGCCGCCAAGAGATGTTCGGCGCCTTGATCTTGGACGATCGCGCCTGGACCACTGCGCCAGAGGGTGCTGTGGCGCGGGCAATGCTCGATGGGGTGCGCGACTTGGGGCTCACATGGTCGCGGCCCGCCCGGCTCTTTGCCGCGCGCGTGCGCGTGGCCGGAGGGACGCTGCCGGATATGAGCGAGACAGCCCTTATGGACACCCTTGAAGACTGGCTTTTGCCCTATATCACCGGCGTCACCTCGGCAGAGGCCTGGAAGGCGTTCAACATCCTTGATGCCATGCGCGCGCGCCTCAGCTGGGAAGACATGGCACTGCTCGACCGCACCGCCCCGGCCAGCTTCACGACGCCCTTGGGTCGCTCTATCGCGATAGATTATTCCGGTGACACGCCTGAGATCGCGTTGCGCCTGCAAGAGATGTTCGGCCAGACCACTCACCCGGTGATTGGCACAACGCCCTTGCGGATCACCCTGCTCTCGCCCGCCGGACGGCCCCTGCAGACCACGCAGGATCTGCCGGGGTTCTGGGCCAGCTCCTACGCGGATGTGCGCAAAGACATGCGCGGGCGCTACCCCAAACACCCGTGGCCAGAAGACCCCACCGAGGCCGATCCCACATTGCGCGCCAAGCGCCGCAAACCGGGCTAACCTCGCCTGCCCCGCCGCCGCTTCAGCCGGTCATGGGCGTCAATGGTGCCATCATGGAACGTACCGAACCATTGGTCCCAAGGCATTTCCAGATTGCCGTAATTCACCTCGAAGTAACGGTGATGCATCTGATGGTGGAACGTGCCAAGTGCGAGGCTCTCTTTGTCCTTGACCAGCAGGTTTTCAAACCCGGTATGAGAAGTCGCCGCCGTCAGCGCCTGATGCTGCATGTGAAACAACACGTGGACAATTCCGCCGGGCACCACGAGGTGGATCAGGATCGAACTGAAAAACAGCACATGTTCGACAGGGTGCATCGACAGGCCCGACCACGGCCCCACATTGATGTTGCGATGATGCAGGCTGTGCGCAATCCGGTAAAGCGGGCCCCAGTGCAGCGCGCGATGTACCCAGTAGAAATGAAATGAGATCCAGACCGGGGTCAGAAAGAACAGCGCGACAAACCAGATGGGGTTGTCCGACCACAGCAGCACCGGCGCATAGCCATTGCCCATGGCCCAGAACAGCAGCACCTCAAACGCGGTCCAGACGCCAACACCGCTGGACAACGTCCAAAAGGCGTTGTCGCGCACCTGCCCGCCAAAGGTAAAATGCTTGGCGTCATGCGCCAGGTCCCGCGGGTCGAATTTGAGCGTTTTACCCTGCCGCTTGGCGCCGTGAAAAAACCAATGGAGCCCGCCCGCAACGAGGATCATCAATCCCATATTGCGCAACCAGATCAGGGCGATCCAGTCCAGCGAAAGTGTCTTGGTCGTCTCCAGAGAGGGCTGCAAATAGGCCCAGCACAGCAGCGCGATCACGGTGAGGATCGAGTTTTCCGCCATCCTAAACCACCGCACAGAAACCCAACGCATCATGCGCGCCGGATTGGGCGGCCAGGAAAAGAATGGCGAGACCTCAATGGGCACCTTTGGAACATGGTTCCAGCCCGGTAGGGTCTTTTCCGTTTCAGTTGAGTCTGACATGTCCGCCTCCTTGCGCCCTGTCCGGCTTCATATTGCCAAAAATATTCCCGCCGGAGGCTTCAAATCCTCCGCTCACGACCACCACGGCCCGTGATGTTTGCCCTCTTGGCCCAGACGTTCGAACCCGTGACGGCCAAAGAAATCCCGCTGCGCCTGGATCACGCTGGCAGTGCCCGAACCCTGGCGCAGACTGTCGATGAATTGCAAGGACGCGGCCAGCACCGGCACGGCATGACCTGCGGCAATCGCCTCTGCCACGGTTTTACGCAGGGCGGTCAGACAGGTGGTCAGCCTGGCGGAAAAGACCGGCGATAGGATCAGCTCACCATGGGGCAGCTCCCCCCGAAACGCCTCCGAGATGTCGTCGAGAAGCGCCGAGCGGATGATGCACCCTTCGCGCCAAATCTCGGCCACGCGGGCGTAATCGAGCGACCACTCAAAAAGGTCCGACGCCGCCGCCAGAATGCGAAAACCCTGTGCGTAGCCTAAGATGCGGGCGGCCATCATGGCATCGGCCAGGGTATCCGCATCAAAATCCAGAGTGCCGCGCTCGCCGCCAAAACGCGCTTCGACCGCAAGACGCGTGTCTTTTTCTGAAGACCAGCTGCGCGCGCCCACGGCGGCCTCGATCATGTTGGCGGCCTGGCCCATGCGCACGGCCTCGACCACGGTCCAGCGGCCGGTGCCTTTCTGACCGGCGGCGTCCCTGATCACATCGACCATGGGTTTGCCGGTCTCAGGATCGTCATAGGACAGAACCTTGCCGGTGATCTCCACCAGGTAGGATTTGAGCGGTCCCTTGTCCCATTCTGAAAAGAGCGCGCCAATGGCTTTGGGCGTCCAGCCAGCCCCTTCGCGCAGGAGGCTGAAGATTTCAGCCAGCATCTGCATATCGGCATATTCGATGCCGTTGTGCACTGTTTTCACGAAATGACCCGCACCGTCGGGGCCCAGATGATCAACGCACGGATCGCCGTCGTGACTGGCCGCGATGGCGCGCAGGATCGGGCGGAGCTGCTGCCAACTGTGGTCCGATCCACCGACCATCATTGACGGCCCGTGGCGCGCCCCGCTTTCCCCGCCTGAGACGCCCATGCCGACAAAGTGCAGGTCTTTCTCGGCGAGCCGCGCAGTGCGGGCACGGGTGAGGTGAAAATCAGCATTGCCCCCGTCGATGATCGTGTCCCCCGGCGCGAGCAGAGGACTGATTTCGTCGATCATCATGTCCATGGGCTTGCCGGACGGGATCATGAAGAGGATGACGCGAGGGGCCTTCAAGCCCGCCACAAACGCGTCAAGCGTATCGTGTGCAGTCAGGTTGCGAGTGAGATCGCCCGCTTCGTCCATGAAGCCTGCGATCCAGTCGACCTCTCGATTGGTCACGGCGACGGTGATGTCGTTGTCGGCCATGTTGAGCGCAAGTGCGCTGCCCATGGTGCCCAAGCCGTAAACGCCGATCTGTGATGTCATCGCATCTGTCCGATTGCCTTTTCTGGTGTCACCGTAGTGGCAATCAACCATGACCGTCATCTTTCTTTTGCGCAAGCGGCGGGCGGCTCGTCGCTCCCTTGCGGGCGCGCCTCGCGCAGGATCAGAGGCCCAGGCACCATCGCATGATCGCTTTTTGAGCATGCAGCCGGTTTTCAGCCTCATCAAAGATCACAGAATGCGGTCCGTCCATGACTGCGCTCGTGGCTTCTTCCTCGCGGTGCGCAGGCAGGCAATGCATGAAGAGCGCGTCCGGTTTGGCATGGGTCATCAGCTCTTCGTTGACTTGGTAGGCGCGCAACATGTTGTGACGGCGTTCCTTGGTCGATTGGCTGTCATGCATGCTGACCCAGGTGTCGGTGACCACGAGGTCGGCGCCTTCCACGGCCTTGACCGGATCACGTTCAATGGTGATGCGGCTGCCAGCGTTGCGCGCCAGCCCCATGAACGCACCTTCAGGGTCAAGCTGCGCCGGACCAGTGAAGGTGAAATCAAATCCGAACTGGGCGGCGGCGTGCAGGAATGAGGCGCAAACATTGTTGCCATCGCCTGACCACACGACTTTTTTGCCCGCAATAGGCCCGCGATGTTCTTCAAAGGTCATCACATCGGCCATGATCTGACAGGGATGCGTGCGATCGGTCAGCCCGTTGATCACGGGCACATCGGCGTATTCAGCCATGTCGAGCAGGACGGATTCGTCAAAGGTCCGGATCATGATCAGATCGACATAGCGGCTGAGCACGCGTGCGGTGTCGGCGATGGTTTCGCCGTGGCCGAGCTGCATTTCTGCGCCCGACAGGAGCATCGTCTGCCCGCCCATTTGCCGCACGCCCACGTCAAAGCTGACCCGGGTGCGGGTGGAGGGTTTCTCAAAGATGAGCGCGACCATGCGGCCCTCAAGCGGGCGGTCATCGTCCAATGCGCCGCGTGGACGACCGGCGCGGGCGGTTTTCATGGATTGGGCGCTGTCGAGGATATTCCGCAGCGCGGCGTGATCGGTTTTGTGGATGTCGAGGAAATGCGTCATGAGATCGGGCCTTTTGGCCGAGGTTGGATTGGGGCGCTGCCCCAAACCCCGGGATATTTTCAGCAAAAAGAAGGGTCAGGCGGGTTCAGACAAGCTCTGACGGGTGATCG
>JBCBWJ010000054.1:0-9793 GCA_039817165.1 Pseudomonadota bacterium
GTTCTTCTCAACACGGGAAAATGCACGTGAAACAACAGTGAAACAGGATTGTAAATGCGGCAAGCGAAAAACCGATGTATAACTCTTCAAGCTAACAGCTCTTTAATGCCGAAAAATCCCCGATTTATCCCCGTGACACTGAAGATAACTCTCGCGTCCACCTCTCGTATTCGCCAGCAGCTTTTGCAGGCAGCGAATGTGATTTTCACCGCATGCGACAGTGGTTTTGATGAAGCGCCGCTGAAAGCTCACCTTCTAAAATTGAACGCAGCGCCATCAGAAATCGCATTGTCTTTGGCCGCCGCCAAGGCATCGGCGTTGAGTGGTAAAAGGTCTGGGCTGGTCCTCGGTTGTGACCAAGTTTTAGCCTTTGAAGGCTCTCTTTTGTCGAAACCGCAAGGCTTGGATGAAACGCGAGATCAGCTGAAAGCCTTGCGCGGTCGGGCACATGATCTTTTGTCAGCTGCAGTGGTTTTTGAAAATGGAGAACAAGTTTGGTCGCATGTAGGGCGAACTACGTTGACCATGCGACCAGTAACTGATGGATATCTAGAGGCGTATCTTCAACGCAATTGGTCAGACGTACAAAGTTCCGTTGGGGGATATAAGCTTGAAGAAGAAGGCGTTAGGCTGTTTTCTGAAATAACAGGCGATTACTTCACTGTTCTGGGCATGCCGTTGGTGGAGATTTTGGGATATTTTGGGGAACGCGGGGCAATTGATACATGAGTGACGGTAGAATCCCGCTGGCGGGGGTGATTGGTTCGCCGATTGCGCACTCCAAGTCCCCTCAGATACATACGCATTGGCTGAAGATGCACAACTTGCCGGGTCACTACATTCCAATGGATGTGAATACAGAAGACCTGGAACACGTTTTGCGCAGCTTGCCCAAGATGGGTTTTGTGGGCGCGAACGTGACCATACCACACAAGGAAAAAGCATTGGAAATCGCGGACTTGATCACTGATCGAGCGACGCTGATTGGCGCGGCCAACACGTTGATCTTTCGGCCTGATGGTAAAATCCACGCGGACAACACGGATGGATACGGTTTCATCACCAATCTCAAACAGTCTGGGCCTGAGTGGGATCCCAAAGCGGGCCCCGCCGCGGTTCTGGGCGCGGGCGGGGCTGCGCGGGCCGTCATCACCTCACTTCTCGACGCAGGTGTGCCAGAGATATTGATCTCGAACCGAACCAAGGTGCGAGCCGACGCGCTCCGCTCTGATTTTGGCAAAAGGCTCATTGTCTTCGATTGGGTGCAAGCCGGCAATATGTTTGAAGCGGCAACAACAGTCGTGAACACCACAAGTCTTGGCATGATTGGTAAAACCCCCCTGCGTGTCCCACTGGATGGCTTGCAAAAGGGCAGCTTGGTGACCGACCTTGTCTATGCGCCGCTGAAAACGAATTTCCTGGTCGAGGCGGAAAAGAGGGGCTGCCAAATTGTCGACGGTCTCGGCATGTTGCTGCATCAGGCGGTGCCCGGGTTTGAACGCTGGTTTGGTCTGCGGCCAGAGGTGGATAGTGCGACGCGAACGGCGGCCTTGAGATGACCTTTGTGATCGGGCTAACAGGGTCCATCGGTATGGGAAAATCCACGACTGCGGCTCTTTTTGAGGAAGAAGGGTGTGAAGTCTGGGATGCAGATGCCGCCGTTCATCGTCTATATGGCATCGGTGGCGCGGCTGTTGTGCCTGTGCAGGCAGCGTTTCCAGAGGCTGTTGAAGAAGGAGCAGTGTCGCGAGTAAAGCTAAAAAACATTTTGCGCGAAAAACCTGAGGCTCTGCGAGATATAGAAAGAATTGTCCATCCGTTGGTAGTTCAGGACCGCGCGCGGTTCTTGGAAGAGACAAAGGCTGATATCGTTGTTCTCGACATCCCATTGTTGTTTGAAACCGGTGCGGATAAGGCGACGGACGCTACGGTTTGCGTGACGGTGGATGCAACCACTCAAAAGGCACGGGTTCTGGCCCGGGGGAAAATGAGCGAGACAGAGTTTGAAGTGATACTTGGCAAACAGATGCCGGACGCCGAAAAGCGCGAAAGATCAGATTTTGTTATTGTGACAGACACGTTGGACAACGCACGAGAGCAGGTGCGGGCGATTTTGCAGAGAGTGAGGGGGATGAGGCATGCGTGAGATTGTGATGGACACGGAAACTACGGGACTGGACCCCCATACCGGTGACCGCATCGTTGAAATCGGCGGAGTTGAATTGCTCAATCACATGCCGACGGGACGAACATATCACCAGTACATCAATCCGGAACGTTCTATGCCGCAGGAGGCATTTGCGGTACATGGGCTGGGCGATGAGTTCCTGCGCGACAAGCCAGTGTTCAAGTCCGTTGCGCAGGCGTTTCTGGATTTCGTGGGCGATGCGAAGCTCGTCATTCATAACGCAAGCTTTGACATGAAATTCATCAATGCAGAGCTTGGGTGGCTTGGGATCAAACCGCTGCCTTATGACCAAGCCGTCGACACGCTTGAGATCGCCAGACGCAAATTTCCCGGCTCACCCGCGTCACTCGATGCGCTTTGCCGTCGGTTTGGCATCGACAACACGGCGCGCACACTGCACGGCGCATTGCTCGATTCCGAAATTCTTGCAGAGGTGTATCTGGAGCTTATTGGCGGGCGGCAGCCAGATTTCGGGCTTTCGTCAGCGACAAATGGCGCACCCGGTCAAAACGAGGCGGAAGGCGCATGGCGACCCGGAAAACGACCCAAATCCTTGCCAAGTCGTATCAGCGCGGATGAACGCATCGCGCACGCGGCCTTTGTCAAAGACATGGGCGACGATGCGCTTTGGCTCAAGTGACCATTAGGCGTCGGGCTTGGGTGCGTCTTGCGAGGCGGCCTGTCGGCGCATGATTTCATTGCGATAAAGCGATACCCAGTCGATGTTTTCGAGGTTGAGCGGCGGGAACCCACCGTCCCGGGTCACATCGCTGACAATCCGGCGCATGAACGGAAAGATCATGCGCGGACATTCGATCATCAAAAAAGGGTGCAACTGTTCGTCCGGAACGCCTTCGATATGGAAGACACCGGCGTAATCCATCTCAATGATGAAAAGATGCTCGCCCGAGGTTTTGTCTTTGGAAGTAATCTTGGTTTTGGTCACCACTTCATACTGGTGTTCGGGCCCGCGTTTTTTGGCATCCAAATTGACGGCGACCTCTACGTCTGGCGTCACCTCACCGCCGGTGCCTTTTTGTGCCAATATGTTCTCAAAGGACAGGTCGCGCACAAACTGCGTCAGTATCTGCATTTTCACCTGGGGCGGTTGCACGGGATCGGCTGCGGCTGCGCCGTTTGTGGTTTCCTCTTCGGCCATTGTGACCCTCCAAAATTCAAATCTGTGTTGGGTCGGTGCCTAGCAGGAAGGCGCGCGTGCCTCAATGCCTCGCCTTAATGTTTGGTCCAGCCGGACGGGCCTTTGGGTTCTGTGTCATCCAAAGGGACTTCTTCAAATTCTCCATCGATAACATCCTTGGACGAAGGCCGCGTTGACGGTCTCGGTCCCATCTCAAACTTCTGCACATTGATGCGTTTGCGCAAATAGGCGAACACAGCCGACCGAACGGGCGGCATCAGGAGGGCAAAGCCTGTTGCATCCGTAAAAAAGCCTGGCGTCAGCAACAGCGCACCCGCGACCAAAATCATCGCGCCGTGGGCAAGATGCTCTGTTGGATCCTCAAGGCTGGAAAAAGAACCGCGAAGTTGTCCTAGCGCCATGGTGCCCTGAGATCGGACGAGCCACGTCCCTAAGATCGCTGTTAAAACAACGACGCCCAAAGTGGGCCAAAGACCGATGGCACCGCCAACTTGAATAAAAAGTGCGATTTCAATTAATGGCACGGCCAGAAAGGCCAGGAACAACCACATTCGCGATTCCTTGTCTCATCCAGGGTCCATGCGGTGGACTTGAGGGCATACTCCACCTACATAAGACCACGAGACACGTGTTACCATGTTTTGCGTGTGATGAGGTGATTATGAATTCTCCGCTCCTTCAGCTTTTGGTGCTTGCCGGCATTGCTGTATTCTTGATCCTGCGCTTAAAGAGCGTGCTTGGAACCCGTGACGGGTTCGAAGGCCCGCCGCGCAGTGCCGCACCCGCCGATCCGACTCCTGATCGCCGTCAAGATTTCGAAGTTATCGACGGCGGCCCGGATCACGACATTATTGATCACGTACCCGAGGATTCCGACGCCGCAGCTGCTCTTGCGGAAATGAAGCGCATTGAGCCGTCGTTTTCCCTGGGTGAGTTCATCGGTGGTGCCAAAGGGGCCTATGAATGGATCCTGATGGCTTTCGAGCGCGGCAATCTTGATGAAGTGGCGCCGTTCCTGTCAGAGGATGTGTACGAAGCATTCGCTCAGGTCGTTGATGCTCGTCAGGCCCAAGGGCTGAGCGTTGAGGCGGAGTTCGTTGGTGTCCGCGGTACAACTGTGGACGATGCGCGATTTGATACGTCGACCAACACGGCAGAGATCACAGTGCGGTTTGTGGGCGAGCTTATCTCGGTCGTCAAAGATCAGACGGGCGAGATCGTGGAAGGCAAAGCAGGCCAGTCCAAAAAGCAAAAGGACGCTTGGACGTTTGAGCGTGTGATGGGCGCCAATGACCCCAACTGGCGGCTTGTTGCCACGGGCGAATGATCACTAGGCTTTGGGCGGCGACACTTGGCTGGGCGCTCACCGCGTCCGTTGCCTGTGCTGAGGTCGTCACTCATACCGTTCTGGAGTTCGAAGACCTGGATGGGTGGGAATTGGACACCCATGATCGCGCACTAGAGGCGTTCCTTGAAACCTGCCCTGACTTGCGAGATGTCGATTGGTCGTCGCTCTGTGCGCTGGCCCAGCAAGACCCGGATGCAAAGGCGTTTTTTGAGCTGTTCTTTCGTCCGGTTCTGATTGAGGATGGCAAGCGCGCGTTATTCACCGGGTATTTTGAGCCGGAACTCAACGGCTCACTCACCCGGACATCCAAGTATCGCTATCCGCTTTATCGGGAGCCGCAAGTGGCCAAGGTCTCGAACCCGTGGCTGACGCGTAAGCAGATCGAAACGGGCGATTTCATGCGTGGCAAAGGCTATGAAATTGCCTGGGTCGACGACCCTGTTGAGCTCTTCTTTTTGCAGATCCAAGGATCAGGGCGAGTGCGTCTGCCGGATGGGAGTGTGATCCGTGTGGGGTATGGTGGCTCGAACGGGCATGAGTATCGATCCATCGGGGTCGAGCTGGTGCGCCGCGGGATTTACAATGTGCATCAGGTCTCGGCGGAGGTGATCAAGAACTGGGTTCGGCGCAACCCTGTGGCGGGGCGTGACTTGCTCCACCACAATCCGTCTTATGTGTTTTTCCGGCGTGTCGATCGTGTGCCAGCGGAAAAGGGTCCGCTTGGTGCGATGAACCGGTCGATCACGACCAAACGCACAGTTGCGGTTGATCCAGCCTTTGTGCCGCTCGGCGCACCGGTTTGGATTGAAAAAGACGGCGCCAACCCGATCAATCGCTTGATGATCGCGCAGGACACGGGATCGGCCATCAAGGGAGCGCAGCGCGCGGATATCTTTTTCGGCACCGGCGACGCGGCAGGCAAACAGGCCGGTCAGCTGAAAGACCCCGGTCGCATGGTCGTGCTGTTGCCCATTCAGCGGGCCTTTGCCATGGCGACGGAGCCGTTTCAGTGAGTTCTCGCAAGCTGCGGCCGGATGAGCTTGAGCTGTGGCAGAGAGTGGCGCGCACGACAGATCGATTGATGCCCGAAGTCGACCCGGTGGAAACCATGGCTGATCTTTTTGCCAAGGAAGATCCGCCCAAAAGAACGCCTGCGGACGTGCCTGTGTTCAAAGTGGGTGAAAAGGCCAATGGCGCGAAACGCGGGTTGCCCGGCATGACGACGCCGGATGCCAAACCGTTGGTCCATATGGACAAAAAGGCCTATGACCGGCTCAAGCGGGGCAAACTGAAACCACAGGCCCGGATTGACCTGCATGGGATGACGCTGGATCAGGCGCATCCCGCGCTCGTGGCGTTTATCATGTCGTCCTACGCAAAGGAGCGGCGGCTCGTTCTGGTCATCACGGGCAAAGGCCAAGGCAAGGACCGAGCCGATCTTGGCCCCATTCCTGAACGGCCCGGCATTCTGCGCCGCAATGTGCCGCATTGGTTGCAAACGCCGCCTTTGGTGCAGGTTGTTCTGCAAGTGTCCGAGGCGCATGGTCGGCATGGCGGTGGCGGGGCGTATTATGTGTATCTACGCAGGCGCCGTTAGGGTCGGGCGGGCGCGGGCCACACCTACCATCATCATCACTGTGGCGATCACAAAATAGACCCCAACAAGGACATATTGCGTCTCAAGGCCCACGCCTGCATCGATCAAAACCCCTGTCACGCCCGGCCCGATGGCAGAGCCGAGGACCATCACAGCTGTGGCCATCGCCTTGATCGAGCCAATGCTGCCAGTGCCATAGAATTCCGCCCAAAAGGCCGCGGGCAGGGTCGTGTTGAAGCCGGTGGTGAGCCCCATGAAAAACAACCCGGCGAGCAAACCGTAGGGCCCGGTGGCAAAGGCGAAGATCACGAAACCCGCGACCATGGGAATTTGGAAATACGGGATCAGGGGCGGGGTGCCGAACCGATCCAGCGCCCAACCGGATGCGATCATCGCACCGATGCTGACCAGCGTGAAAAACGGGTACATGGCGACAAGTTCGACATGAGAGATGCCCTTCAGATCCGCAAAATGCACTTGATGAAAGAAAAACGCGGTGCTGAAGGCGGATGGACCAAGAAGCGCGGGTATCATAAACCAAAAGAGGAAATGGCGCAGGGTTTGATTGCGGGTCCAATGCAAGCCGTCCATCCCGAATGACTGATCTGATTGTGCGAGGCTCGCGGGCGTGCGTTCCAGCCGCAAAAGTCGCAGGAGGGGCACGACGCCAAGAACAGAGATCACCGCCGCCGCCACCCAAAGGATCCGCCAATCAATCGCCACCATCAGCGCCACGAACACCAGCGGCAAAAGCGCCTCGCCCACCGCAAACCCCAGCGTGGCCACGGCCAGCGCGCGGCCCCGTGTGGCGATGAACCAGCGCGACATTGCGACAATGGCGATGTGACTCGTCATCCCCTGTCCTGCAAACCGCAGGGCGAAGATCACGAAAAACAGACCCCACCACACCGGATTGAACGCCATGGACAGGCAGGCGAGCGCCAACATCACAAGGATCACGGGGGCGAGGCCGCGCACGCGGAAGCGGTCGGTCAATCCCCCGGCCCAAACCATGATCGCCGCGGATGTGAACGTGCCCACCCCGTAGATCAAACCCCATTGCCCGTGGGTGAGGGCAAACGCTTCCATGACTTCACCGGCGAAAATAGAGATGAAAAAGGTCTGCCCGAAACTGCTCAAAAACGTCAAAAGCGCCCCCGCAGAAAGGAATGGAGCGTTGTCGCGCAGAAAGCTGGTGAGGGCCATGAGACTTCGTCGCGCGAAAAGATCGAGAAGGGAAGGGAAATCGCCGCTCCGGACCTATGCGACAGAATTCGCTTGGATTTTTGCGTAACCTGATAAGGTGTTGGCGAAGCCAATGCCTTTTGGGACAGCCAGATGAACCAACCCGAGCCAGCGAATGCCTTTTACCTCAACGCCCACCTGCATGAGGTGTTTGGTTCGCTTGCGGATGCCGCGCTTTACTCCCCGTTGCCTGATACGTGGTGGGTGGGCACGTCTGACATTTCAGGATCCACCCGCGCGGTGTCTGAGGGCAAGTACAAAAGCGTAAACATGATTGCAGCCGCTGTGATCTCTGCCCAGATCAATGCGCATGAGGGGGCGGATTTTCCCTACATCTTTGGCGGCGACGGTGCGGGTTTTGCCATCCCACCTGAATGGCGCGCCAAGGCTGAAAGCGCACTGGCGGCTGTGCGATCCTGGGCGCGGCAAGAGTTTGGGCTTGAACTTCGCATTGGCATGATCCCGGTGACGGAGATACGACAGGCCGGATTTGACGTCAGTGTCGCTCGGTTTCGGGTGTCCGAGGGGGCTGACTATGCGATGTTCACCGGCGGCGGGCTCAGTTGGGCCGAGACGCACATGAAGGCTGGGGCGCAAACGATCGCGGACGCACCAGCGCACGTGCGGCCTGATCTGACTGGGTTGTCTTGTCGGTGGAACCACATGCCAAGCCGACACGGATCGATCCTGTCGTTGGTCGTTCTGCCCTGTGATGATGCGCCCGGCCCTGCGTTCTCGGACTTGGCTGGACAAATTGCTGACATCGTCGAACATCTGGATCGCGCAGGCCATCCGGCCGACGAAGGCGGGCCTGGTGCCACTTGGCCGCCAGCCGGTGCCACGTTAGAGGCGCATGCGCAACGAGGCGATGGGCCGCTTTCCAAGGCATGGCGCAAAGCGCTTTTTGAAAGCGGTGTTGCGTGGCTTTTGATCAAGACCGGCGTCAAGATCGGCGGGTTCGACGCGCGCCGTTATCAAATGGTCGTCGGTCAGAACGCAGATTTCCGAAAATTCGAAGATGGCTTGAAAATGACGCTCGATTGCGACGCCGAGACAGAACGCCGGCTGCTTGAGATCTTGGATAAAGGTACGGCAGAGGGTGTGATCCGATACGGCGTGCACCGGCAAAACGAAGCGATGATGACCTGCATCGTTCCCTCCATCATGACCGACAATCACGTGCATTTTGTTGATGGTGCAGCGGGCGGATACACAGAAGCGGCTCGCACACTGAAGACGTAGGCTTTTAGTCTTCGATCAAAAGGTCCATCACGGCGGCCACCAGCTTGTCTTGCGACACCGGTTTGATCAATTGCTTATCTGTCGGGGCAATGCCAGCGGCGTGGTGTGTCATTTCCACTGGATAGCCTGAAATGAACAGCACCCGCAGATCCGGCAGCATCGCCCGGGCCTTTTGCACCAGCTCTGGCCCCTGAAGAGCGCCTGGCATTACAATATCAGTGAGCAACAGATCGGGGTGAAGGCCGGAATCCATGGCTTCAAATGCACCGTCTCCTGTTTCCGCTTCGAAAACCTTGATTTTTTCGTCCTTGAGCTGTCGGGCCAGTACCGAACGCACGCCAGAATCGTCGTCCACGATCAGGACCTTCTTTTCCTGATCCAGAGTTTGGCGCGCCACGTGGAGCGTGCTCATCGGGCTTGTATCAACTGGCTCCACGGGGAAATACATGCGGAAGGTCGTGCCCAGGCCTGGCTCGCTCGTCACGCGGATGGCGCCCTTGGACTGATGGATGAAACCCATGACCATCGATAGGCCCAGCCCGGACCCTTCGCTCAGCGACTTGGTTGTGAAGAAAGGCTCGAACACCTTGGACACAAGGCGTTTGTCCATGCCATGACCCGTGTCGGAAATGGATATCATCACGTAGCGACCCGGCTCGATATCTTCTCGATGGGGGTCAATGAAATCCTGGTTGATCTGAACATTGCGCGTTTCCATGGAGATTTCGCCGCCTTGGGGCATGGAATCGCGTGCGTTGTTGAGGATGTTCAGGATCGCGGTTTCCAAAAGGGCGGCATCCACATGTGATTTCCACAGCGTACCGTTCGGAATGGTCTTGATCTCGATGTTGGAGGGGAAAAGCCGACGAACGAGCCGATCTGCCGCGGACATTGTGTCGTTGAGATTGATCAGGCTTGGCGCGAGCTTGGCGCGTCGCCCATAAGTAAGCAATTGTTCGATCAGCGACCCGCCGCGTTTGGTGGCTTCGATGGCGTCTGAGATGAACTCTTCGC
>JBCBWJ010000055.1:0-9788 GCA_039817165.1 Pseudomonadota bacterium
ATGGTGATGGCGCTCGGGGTGGGCCTCGTGGTGCCGCTGGCCATGCTGCCCTTCATCCCCAATCTGCTGTCCTGGCTGGGGGCATCCGGTCACGTGGCGGAGCTGGCAGAGATGTATCTCTGGATCGTCCTGCCCGCGTCCGGGCTGTCGGGCATGTCGATGGTGCTGGTGGCCGCGTTGCGCGCGCATGGGTTTGCCAAATGGTCGATGTATCCGTCGCTCGCCGGGGCCTTGATCAACCTGATCTTTGACCCGCTGCTGATCTTCGGCCTCGACATGGGGCTGGCGGGTGCGGCCACTGCGACAGTCATGGCCCGCGTCGCCACCCTTGCGGTGGCCCTTTATGCCGCCGCACGCCTCTTTGACGTCCTTGCCAAACCAAATGCGAGCGCCGTGCTGCGCTACGCCCGCGAGATCGTCGAGTTCACCCTACCGGCCGTTCTGGCCAGCATCGCCGCCCCCATCGGGCTGTCGCTCGTGACGCGCTATGTCACGCAGTTCGGCACCGATGCGGTGGCGGGTCTTGCCATCATCGGGCGGCTCTCTCCGGTGGTGTTTTCAGTGGTCAACGCGCTCTCGGGCGCCATCGGGCCCATCATCGGCCAGAACTACGGGGCGGGCAAACATGACCGCGTCCGGCGGGCCTATTTCGACGCGCTCACATTCCTCGGCCTCTACACCGTCTGCGCCATAGCGCTTTTGATCCTCTTTCGCCACGCCATCGCGGATGCGTTCAACACCACCGGGCTCACCCGCGACATCCTTTACCTTTACTGTGGCCCCTACGCGATCATCGCGTTTTTCAACGGCATGATTTTCATATCGAACGCCGCCTACGGGAACCTCGGCCAGCCGCAGATCGCCCCGCGCATCAACTGGCTCAAAAGCACTGTGGGTCTGTGGCCGTTCCTGGCGGGTGGGGCGTATTTCTTCGGGCTCTACGGTGTCGGCGCGGGCGTGCTGCTCAACGCGGCCCTCTTTGCCGCCCTCTCCCACGTGCTGACCCTGCGCCTTCTGGAACGCTCTCGCCGGGTCGCCCCGCGTGAGGTCGACAAGGATCTGCACGCCGTGCAAACCGCCCTGACCCTCGAACACAAAGACCCACAGCACACCTGAACGAAAAACGCCCGCGACAGAGGCGGGCGTTTTCTAACGGTCAGTCTGCGGCGTCACGCGCCCCAGACATAGATCGAGGCAAACAGGAACAACCACACCACATCCACGAAGTGCCAGTACCAGGCCGCGGCCTCAAAGCCCACGTGGTTGTTGGCGGTGAAATGCCCGCGCCGCACCCGCAGGTAGCAGATGAACAAAAAGATCGTCCCGATGATCACATGCGCCCCGTGAAAGCCGGTCGCCATGAAGAAACTCGCGCCATAGATGTTGCCGGCAAAGCCAAAGGCCGCGTGGCTGTACTCATAGGCCTGAAAGAACGTGAAGATCACACCCAGCCCCACGGCAACAAGCAACCCCGTCTTGATGTCCTTGCGGTCATCCTCATGCACCAAAGCATGGTGCGCCCAGGTGCAGGCCGCGCCCGAACACAACAAGATCAGCGTGTTGATCAGCGGCAGATGCCAGGGGTCAAACGTCTCAATCCCCGCAGGCGGCCACACACCATCCACGGCCGGGCTCTGTGGGCTCATCGGATAGATGGCGTGCTTGAAAAACGTCCAGAACCACGCGGAAAAGAACATCACCTCCGACATGATGAACATGATGAACCCATAGCGCAGACCGATCCGCACCACCGGGGTGTGATCGCCGGCAAAGTTCTCGTTGATGGTCTCGCCCCACCAGCCATACATCGTGACACAGGTCATCGCGAAGCCCAGCATGAACATCCACGGCCCGCTCATCTTGAACGCGCCAAACATCACGGACATGCCGCCCGACATCCAGACCACCGCACCAAAGAGCATGATGAACCCGCCCAACGCGCCGACAAACGGCCAGACTGAGGGGTTCAGAATGTGATAATCGTGGTTTTTTTCGTGTGCCATGGTCTTGGTCCCTCGCCCTTTTGGCGTCAGTTATTGGTGGATGCGCCATCCAGCGCGGCCTGCTCTATGTCGTCGTCGGGCAGGTCAATTTCGTAGAATGTATAAGACAGCGTGATCGAGTGGGTGTATTTCGCATCCCGGTCGTCCACCATCGAAGGGTCGACATAAAAGGTCACGGGCATCTGCACCCGCTCACCGGGTTGCAACACCTGCTCTTCAAAGCAGAAACACGCGATCTTGGTGAAAAACCCGCCAGCCTCATACGGGAAAACGTTGAACGCCGCCGATCCCGCCACAGGGCGATCCGTCGGGTTATAGGCCTCGTAAAATGCCAGCCCCGTCTCGCCAATGCGAATTTCCATCTCGCGCTGCATGGGCTTGAACTCCCATGGCATGCCGCGCTCCATCGAGGCGTCAAAGCGCACTTTCACCGTCTGCTCGAGGATCTCGTCAGAGGCCACTGTGGACGTGGACGGCGTGCCGCCAAACCCGGTCACCCGGCAGAACCAATCGTATAGCGGCACAGAGGCCCAAGCCAGCCCGCCCATGAACACCACAACGCTCACCAGTTTGAGCGCGGTCTTGCCGTGGTTCACATCCGTCGTCATTCCGAAACCTCCCCGAACAGCGGCTCGGTGAATTCCTCGGTCGACACTTTCACGACCGTAAGACCAAACACCACGGCCACCAGACCAACAAGCGAGATCCCCAACCCCATGTTGCGGGAAAAGCGGCGTTTGTGCAGCTCATGTTCGCGCGACAGACCCATCACCAGCCTCCCAGACCGAAGGGCGCCAGACCGGCCTCAAGGGCGATCACACCAAACAGAGCAAAGAGATAGTAAAGCGACAGCCGGAAGAATGATTTCTCGACCTTGTAATTGTCCGCCTCTGCCGCGTCTTCCGTGCGGCGCCAGATCTGCCAGGCCCCTTTGATGAACATCGCGTTCAGCACCACAGAGACCGCCACATAGATCGGCCCGCCCACACTGGTGAACCCGATCCCCACGGCCAATGCCGCCAGCAGCAGCGTATAGACAATGATGTGCACCCGCGTGGATTTGCGCCCATGGGTCACGGTCAGCATCGGCACACCCGCATCGTCATAATCAGACCGCATGAACAGCGCCAAAGCCCAGAAATGCGGCGGCGTCCACATGAAGATGATGGAAAACATCAGCACGGATTCCACGCTGATCCCACCCGTCACAGCCGCCCAGCCGATCATCGGAGGGAACGCACCCGCCGCGCCACCGATCACGATGTTCTGCGGGGTCCAGCGTTTGAGCCACATCGAATAGATGACGATGTAGAAAAAGATGGTGAAGGCCAGGATCGCCGCCGCCACCCAGTTGGTGGCCAGCCACAGCATCACCACCGAAATCGCCGCCAGCGTGACACCAAAGCCAAAGGCCTCGCCCTCGGTCACGCGTCCGGCCGGAATGGGCCGTTTCTGCGTGCGCCGCATCACCCGGTCAATATCGGCATCCCACCACATGTTCAGCGCACCAGACGCCCCGCCACCCAGCGCGATGAACAGAATGGCAATCGCCCCGATCATCGGATGAATGCCGCCAGGTGCTGCGTAAAGCCCGACAAACGCCGTGAACACGACCAATGTCATGACCCGCGGCTTCAAAAGGGCGAAAAAGTCCGAAAAACCGCCGTCGCTTGTCTGCGATGCGGTCTGGCTTGCGGTCTGGCCTGCGGTGTTGAGACTTGCGTCAGTCATCCCGTTTTTTCCCTAGATGGGGGAACCGGTCCTTGTGTGTGCCGATCCACCGTCCGTCCTTGTCGGGTCCTGCGCGCGCGGACCCGAAACCGCCCGCGCCTTGCGACGCAGGCGCGTGGTGTCACTCCGTCTTGGCGGCCACGGTCACGTTGCGCGGTTTGCCAGCGAATTCCTCGATCGCGCCGTCCAGCCACGCCTCATAGGCCTCCTCGCTCACGATCTTGACGGTGATCGGCATGTACGCGTGATCCTTGCCGCACAGTTCCGAACACTGCCCGAAATAGATGCCTTCCTTTTCAGCCTTGAACCACAGCTCCGCGATCCGGCCCGGCACGCCGTCCTGCTTCACCCCGAAGGCCGGAATGGTCCAGGAATGGATCACGTCGCCGCCTGTGACCTGCACGACAACGGTTTTGTTGACCGGCAGCACGATGGCCGTGTCCGTGGCCAACAGGTATTCGTCTTCGGCATAGCCATACTCGGCCAACTGCTCTTTTTGCAGCATGAAGCTTTCGAAACCGAACTCGTGGTCGACATATTCATAGCCCCAGAACCACTGATACCCCGTGGCTTTGACCGTGATGTCCGCTGCCGGAATTTCCTGCTGCTTGAACAGAACCGGCAACGAAAACGACCCGATGAAGACCAGGATCACAATGGGCACGATGGTCCACGCAACCTCCAGCGGCGAATTATGTGTAAAGCTCGCAGGCTCGGGGTTGGCGCGGCGGTTGTACCGCAGAATGCAAATGGCCAACAACGCGCAGACAAACAGCGAAATCACCGTGATGATGACCAAAAGCAGCGTGTCGAGCCAGATGATGTCTTCCATCAACTCGGTTGCGGCGGGTTGGAAATTCAATCCGCCCGCAACAGGCTTGCCGATCGTTTCCAGCCCGTCCTGGGCGGTGGCAGACATGGACAATGCGGCCCCGCTGAACACGGTGGCGGCCATCAGGCTGAACAGTTTTTTCATGGGTGTCCCGGCTTTCGTAAGCTGTGTCATTGGCGCATCCTTGCGCGGTCCGTCCTTGGCGCGCGCGGTTGGACAGACTAAATCCTATTCAGACGCCCTGCACAAGAATATGAGTTGCGGCAAACGGACGCTTGTTTGCGGTAAACCAAACCCCGAATGCGCGCAATTTTAGGAGACTTTCATGAGCGACACGCCCTTCCGCCCGTTTGACACCGCGTTTGCGCGCGACGACGCGTTGCGTCACCTGCAAGCGGCCACCCAAGGCGCCGATGACGGGGAACTTTTCCTCGAACGCCGCCGGTCCGAGGCCGTGGTCTTCGACGATGGCCGCGTCAAATCCGCCAGCTATGACGCCTCCGAAGGGTTCGGCCTGCGCGCCGTCCGCGGCGAGGTCGCAGGCTATGCACATGCCACCGAAATGAGCGAACACGCCCTCAAACGCGCCGTCGACACCGCCCGCCTGGCTGTGGGTGATGGCGGCGGCACCCTCGCCGACGCGCCCGCTCGCACCAACGTCAAGCTCTACACTGACACAGACCCCATCGCCGGCCACAGCTTCCCCGTCAAACTCGACACCCTGCGCGAAATAGACGCCTTCGCCCGCGCCCTCGATCCCCGCGTCGTTCAGGTCAGCGCCATGCTCGCCGCCTCCCTCCAAGAGGTGGTGATCCTGCGCCCCGACGGCGCAGAGGTCTCCGACACCCGCCCCATGACCCGCCTCACCGTCTCCGTCATCGTCGAAGACCAGGGCCGCCGCGAATCCGGCAGCGCAGGCGGCGGCGGGCGCGTCGGTCTCACCGGCCTCATCGACGCCCCCGACTGGCAATCCAAAGCCCGCGAGGCCCTGCGCATCGCGCTGGTCAACCTGGAGGCCGAAGCCGCCCCCGCCGGCGTGATGGACGTGGTTCTTGGCCCCGGCTGGCCCGGCATCCTGCTGCACGAGGCCGTGGGCCACGGGCTCGAGGGCGATTTCAACCGCAAAGGCGCCTCCGCCTTTGCCGGTCTCATGGGCCAACGCATTGCCGCGCCCGGCGTCACCGTGCTGGATGACGGCACCATCCCCGACCGGCGCGGCTCCATTTCGGTGGATGACGAAGGCACGCCAAGCGCCAAAAACACCCTCATCGAGGACGGCATCCTCGTGGGCTACATGCAAGATCGCCAAAACGCCCGCCTCATGGGCGTCGCCCCCACCGGCAACGGACGGCGCGAAAGCTATGCCCACACACCGATGCCGCGCATGACCAACACCTACATGCTCGGCGGTGACGCCACCCGCGACGACCTGATCCACGATCTCAAGGACGGGCTCTACGCCGTGGGCTTTGCGGGTGGCCAGGTCGACATCACCAACGGCAAATTCGTCTTTTCCTGTACGGAGGCCTACCGCGTCAAAAACGGCCAGATCGGCGCGCCCGTCAAAGGCGCCACCCTGATCGGCGACGGCGCCACCGCGCTCAAACAGATCCGCGGGCTGGCCGGTGACATGGCGCTCGACCCCGGCATGGGCAATTGCGGCAAAGCCGGGCAATGGGTGCCTGTGGGCGTGGGCCAACCCACGGTTCTCATCGGCGGTCTCACCGTCGGCGGCTCCGCCGCCTGACCACGCGAAAAGCGAGGCCGCCCGCCAGGGCGGATGAGCGTTTTCAAAAAAATGAGTCTTTGGTTTACCTGCCGTTAACCGTCCGCAGGGTACACCAGTGCTGCAATCAGGCGGAGCTGTGAGACCCGTGGATAGACATCCTTCCACCCCCCCCCCACTCCCACCCACCACGGAAGATGACCGGTTTTCATGGCTCCGTCTGTTGCGCTCTCGCAGGGTCGGTCCGGCCACCTTTTACCGACTGCTGAGCGCCCATGGCGATATCCACGCCGCCCTCGATGCCCTGCCCGATCTCGCGCAGAAGGCCGGGGCGAAGAATTACACCCCTTGCCCCGTTTCAACCGTTGAGGCCGAAATCGCTCAGGCCCGACGCATCGGCGCGCGTCTGCTCTGCCGCGGGGAGACGGCATATCCCGCCCGTCTTGCCCAGATCCCCGATGCCCCGCCCGCGCTGTGGGCCTTGGGCGACATCTCTCTTCTGGCCAAACCGTCCATCTCGGTTGTGGGCGCGCGCAACGCCTCGTCCCTTGGCCTGCGCATGGCGCGCGCTCTGTCAAAGGATCTGTCGGGCAAGGGTCACGTGATCACCTCCGGTCTGGCCCGCGGCATCGACGCCGCCGCCCACGAGGCCGCACTTGAAAATGGCACGATCGCCGTGATGGCCGGCGGCGTTGACGTGATCTACCCGGCAGAAAACACCGATCTGGCCCGCGACATCGCCCAGCGCGGCCTCCTGATCTCGGAACAACCCATGGGCCTGCACCCCCGCGCGCAGCATTTTCCCTCCCGCAACCGCATTGTCAGCGGGCTCTCCCCCGCCCTCGTGGTGGTGGAGGCCGCCGCGAAATCAGGCTCTCTGATCACCGCGCGCGCCGCCCTCGACCAGGGGAGAGAGGTCATGGCCGTGCCCGGTCACCCCTTCGATGCGCGCGCCTCGGGCTGCAACATGCTGATCCGCGACGGCGCCACCCTCGTGCGCGGCGGCACAGACGTGATCGACATGCTGGATGTGCATGATGCCCCGGCAGCGCCCCCTCAGGTGGACCCGGTCACGCCCGCGTACCAAGCCGACATCAGGACGCGCGCAGACACGCGGCTTTTGCATCAGGACATTCTCAACCGCCTTGGCCCCTCTCCGGTGGCCGAGGATCAACTGATCCGCGATCTCGGGGCATCGGCCTCCCTCGTGGTGCCCACGCTCACGGATCTTGAGGTCGATGGCAAAATCGAACGCCACCCCGGCGGGCTCTTGTCCCGCCGCGCCTGACACGCCACCCGTCAGCTCATGTCAGCAAAAATCAGAAATCACTGCGCGGTACTGCGTGCAAAAAGGTTCTGTGGCAAACCACACATCCGTGGCCCCGAACGCATAGTGCTCCACCACCCAGCCGCTGTCCGCGCGCCGGTAAAAGACCTGCGCGTCGGTCACGTCTTCCCAGGCCTCCATCTCGCCCCGCCGCACCGCAGGCGTGCTCGCGTGATCGATCTCCACCCCGCCGGGCCGCTGCGCATGCAGCATCCCAAAGGCCACATTGCCCGAGCGCCGAAGATCATAGACCACGAACTGCACCGGTGCGCCCAGAAGATCCTCTGCCGTGGGCCGGATCGCATCCATCAACGCCGCCCGTGTCGGCGTGCCGCGCGCGGGCACCTCCCAGGCCTGCGCGACGCTGGCTGTGGCCAAAAACAATACAGACGTAATACAGACGTAATACAGACGCATTACAGCCCCCCGTTTTTGCCCATTCTGGCCTGCGTGCCGCCCCCTGACAAGCCGGCGGTGTACCGGCAACATTGACAATCAAGCCCCACACACCACATGTTGCCGCGCCAAGACGCATCGTTTGAGTCGAGAGGATCCCGCATGCCCGTTGTTGTTGTCGAATCCCCGGCCAAGGCCAAGACAATCAACAAATATTTGGGCAATGATTACACCGTACTGGCCTCCTACGGCCACGTTCGCGACCTGCCCGCCAAGAACGGCTCGGTTGATCCCGACAACGGCTTCGACATGCTCTGGGAGATCGGCAATGACAGCAAAAAACACGTCAAAGCCATCGCTGACGCCCTCAAGGACGACAACGCCCTGATCCTCGCCACCGACCCCGATCGCGAAGGCGAAGCGATCTCCTGGCACCTCGAAGAAGCGCTGCGCAAACGCAAGGCTATCAAGAAGGACACACCCGTCAGCCGCGTTGTTTTTAACGCTATAACGAAGGCCGCCGTGACCGAGGCGATGCAAAATCCGCGCGACGTGGACGAAGATCTGGTTGAGGCCTATCTTGCCCGCCGTGCCTTGGATTACCTCGTCGGGTTCAACCTCTCACCTGTGCTTTGGCGCAAATTGCCCGGCGCGCGGTCTGCAGGCCGCGTGCAATCGGTCTGCCTGCGCATCATCGTCGAGCGCGAGATGGAGATCGAGGCCTTCAACCCCCGCGAATACTGGTCCGTGAAGGCCCAGATGGTCACCCCTCGCGGCAAGGCATACGAGGCCCGCCTGACCATTCTGGCCGGCAAAAAGCTTGACCGCTACGACATCGAAAATGAAACCCAGGCCGAACTGGCCGTGCAAGCCATCAAAAGCCGCGACCTCAAGGTGGCCAGCGTTGAAGCCAAACCCGCCAACCGCAATCCGTCCGCCCCCTTCATGACCTCCACCCTGCAACAAGAGGCCAGCCGGAAATTCGGGTTCGGCGCCCGCCAAACCATGAGCACCGCACAGCGGCTCTACGAGGCGGGCCTCATCACCTATATGCGGACAGACGGGATCGACATGGCGCCGGAGGCCGTGATGGCCACCCGCGACGCGATCAAAGACCGCTACGGCGCAGACTACGTGCCCGACAGCCCGCGCATGTACAAAAACAAGGCCAAAAACGCACAAGAAGCCCATGAATGCATCCGCCCCACTGATATGACACGCGATGCGGCGGCCGTGAAACTCTCGGAACCCGATCAGCGCAAGCTCTATGATCTGATCTGGAAACGCACCATCGCATGCCAGATGGCGGCCGCCCGTATGGAACGCACCACGGTTGATATAACCAGCGATGATGGTCAGGTGGGTCTGCGCGCCACGGGTCAGGTTGTCTTGTTCGACGGGTTCATGCGCGTCTATGAAGAAGGCCGTGATGACGTGGTGGATGACGATGACAAGCGTCTGCCCCAGATCATGCAGGGCGAAGCCGCCGACAAGAAGGACGTGGCGCGCGAACAGCATTTCACCCAACCGCCCCCGCGCTACACTGAGGCCACGCTGGTCAAACGGATGGAAGAACTGGGCATCGGGCGCCCTTCGACCTATGCCTCGATTGTCACCACGATCCAGGACCGTGAATATGTACGCAAAGACAAAAATCGGCTGTTCCCAGAAGATAAGGGCCGGATTGTCACGATCTTTTTGCTGAATTTCTTCCGCAAATACGTAGGCTACGAATTCACCGCCAACCTCGAAGAAGAGCTCGACGTGGTCAGC
>JBCBWJ010000056.1:0-9764 GCA_039817165.1 Pseudomonadota bacterium
GGCCGCGATCATCGCTCTGGGTGCGGCAGACCCACCCACGACCAAATCCTTGAAACCGCCAGGCGGTGCGCCGCGCGTTTCGATCTCCGCCAGCAGACCCGCCCAAACCGTCGGCACGCCCCAGGCGGAAAACACCGTCTCCCGGTCCATCAGAGTATAGAGGCTCGCCCCATCCAGATGCCGCCCCGGCATCACCATCGACATCCCCGCGAGCGGTGCAATATAGGGCAGCCCCCAGGCGTTCACATGAAAGAGCGGCACCACCGGCAGCACCTTTTGCCCCGCCGCGAGGCTTTGCGGATGCCCCGAGATCGCAAAAAGCGCGTGCAGCACGGTCGAACGATGGGAATACAGCGCGCCCTTAGGGTGGCCCGTCGTCCCCGATGTGTAACACAGCCCCGCCGCCGTGCTTTCTGGGAATGCCGGCCAATGAACCTGACCATCTTCTCCGTCCAGCAGCACCTCATAGCACAACAGATCCAGCGCGCTTTCCGGCATATGCGCGCGATCGGTCATCACCACCACGCGGATCCCGTCCGGCAGCCGCGCCGCCACCGCTTCCACCACGGGCACAAGGCTCAGATCGACAAAAAGCACGCTGTCTGCTGCGTGCTCAAAGATATATGCCATCTGATGCTCAGGCATGCGCGGGTTGATCGTATGGCAAACAGCGCCGATGCCCGAGATGCCATAATAAAGCTCAAAATGCCGGTGCCCGTTCCAGGCCAACGTGGCGATCCGGTCGCCCGCCTCGACGCCCAACCGCCGCAACGCCTGCGCCAATTGCCCGACACGGGCCAAAACCTGCGGGTACGTGGCATGGTGCACATCCCCCTCATCGCGCACAGACGTGATGCCCTGATCGGGAAAGGCCTCGGCCGCATAGGTGAGAATATCGATGATCCGAAGATCGCGGTGCATCATCAACCCGTCCATCCGCGCGCTCTCCTCCGTTTTGCGTGGCCCCCCGGACGGTGGCACAAAGGGCAATAGGGATCAATTGCTTGACTCTCCCCCGTCAGGGCGCAAAGCCAGAGACACCCAAATGAGGAGACCGCCCCATGTCCTTTGACCGCTCCATCAAAATCGCGCCCTCAATCCTGTCTGCAGATTTCGCCAACTTTGGCGCAGAGATCCGCGCGATAGAGGCACAAGGCGCGGATTGGGTGCATGTGGACGTGATGGATGGCCATTTCGTGCCCAACCTCACCTTCGGCCCTCCGGCCGTGAAGGCCTTTCGCCCCCATGTCAGCACGGTGATGGATGTCCACCTGATGATTGCGCCGGTCGATCCCTATATTGACGCTTATGCCGAAGCGGGTGCAGACGTCATCACCGCCCATCTGGAGGCTGGCCCCCACATCCACCGCACGCTCCAGGCGATCCGTGCCAGCGGGGCCAAAGCGGGCCTTGCCCTGAACCCCGCGACGGGCATCGAGGATGTGACCTACCTTCTGGACATGGTCGATCTGATTTGCGTGATGACGGTGAACCCGGGCTTTGGCGGACAGTCCTTCATTCACTCCCAAGTGGCCAAGGTCGAACGCCTGCGCGCCATGATCGGGGATCGCCCCATCCACATTGAAATCGACGGCGGCATCACGCCAGAGACCGCACCCTTGATGGCGGCGGCCGGGGCGGATGTGCTGGTGGCCGGCTCTGCCGTGTTCAAAGGCGGCTCTGTCGAGGCACCACAGGTCTATGGCGAAAACATAGCATCGATCCGCGCCGCCGCCGAAGGCGCGCTGTCCGTGTGAGGCGGCGCTGATGGCGACCCCGCAAAACGGCGTGATCTTCGTGGCCACGGGCGCGGGCTATCTCGATCTGGCCCAACAAGCCGCGCGGTCTTTGCGGGACACCAATCCAGACCTGCCGGTTGATCTGTTCACCGATCTCGAAACCGACCCCGGCAACCACGTGTTCGATCAGGTCCACCCGGTCCCCTCGACCCACCCTCGCGTGAAACTCGACTGCTTTGCACGGGCCCGGTTTGAGCGTGTCCTCTTTCTGGATTGCGACGTTCTGGTTCTGGCCCCCTTGGGCGATCTCTTCGATCTGACAGACCGCTTCGCCCTGTCTCTCGCCCACGATGTGCGCCGACGCTCAGACCTCATCCGCAAAGGTCACAGCGCCCAAACACCCTATGCCTTCCCGCAGATGAACTCCGGCGTGATGGTCTACCGCAACGACGCTGAGATGGCCGGGTTCTTTGCAGACTGGAAACGCCGCTACGACGCCGCAGGAGAGACGCGCGATCAGATCACCCTCAAGGATCTGCTCTGGGAAAGCGAGTTGCGCTTTTACGTGCTTCCGCCCGAATTCAACCTGCGCCGCGTCACGGAACTGGACGCTTGGGAGCCGCTCGACGCGATCCCCACCATCGTCCATTCCCACCGCCTGCTCCAACACCTGTGCGGGCAGGGCGAGCGGGTGATCGATCTTCAGCGTCTGCGCGAGCTGGAGCGCGACGCGTTGGACCTCGAATGGGCCGAGGACAAAAGCGGCGCGCCGTGGCGGCCGCTTTGAGATTTCAGGCCTCCGGCGGGAGTATTTAGGGCAAGATGAAACCCACCGGAGTGCGGTATCAGGCCGCTTTGAACAGCTCATCAATGGCGGTTTGCGCTTTGGCGCGGGCCGCCGCTTCATCTGCGTTTGCGCCATCGGCGGCCACGATTGTCACATCTGTGAGGCCCAGAAAACCCAGCACGAACTTCAAATACGGCCCTGCGAAATCCATGTCCGATCCCATGGGCACGCCGCCCGTGGCCGCGACCACGATGACGCGCTTGCCCTGCAGAAGGCCCAATGGCCCGTCTGAGGTATAGTTAAATGTCCGGCCCGGGCGTGCCACCTGGTCAATCCAGGCTTTGAGCGCTGCCGGAATGGAGAAATTGTACATCGGCGCCCCGATCACGATCGTATCTGCCGCGATCAGCTCATTCACCAGAGTGTCAGAGAGGGCAAGCACCTCCTTTTGGACCGTGCTGCGCGCGTCCTCCGGGGTAAAGCTTGCGCCGACCCAGTCCTGCGTGATCTGGGGCACAGGCGTGGTGCCGATGTCGCGGGTGATCACCTGCGCGTCCGGTTGGCGGGCCACGATGGTGCGGGTCATATCGCGGCTGATAGAGCCGTCTGTGCGGGCGGAACTGTCGATATGGAGCACGGTTACGGGCATGGTCGTCATCCTTTTCAAACCAGAGTGTGTTGCGATTGAAATCCAAGATGAGCTTGTGCCTTGAAGAACGCAACGCTACTCTGTGAAGATATAGTGTTTGAATTTGCACATAAGGGTCAGGACGATCGCCATGGACAATTGGGATGAGGTGCGCACGGCGTTTCATGTGGCGCGGGTCGGTACGGTCAGCGGGGCAGCGGATGTTCTGGGCGTGCATCATGCCACAGTGATCCGCCACATCGACGCGCTGGAGGATCGGCTCGGTGTAAAGCTCTTTCAACGCCACGCCCGCGGCTATACCCCCACGGAGGCTGGCGATGATCTCTTGCGCGTGGCGCAGGCCACCGATGATCAGTTCAGCCAGCTGTCCGGCCGCATAAAGGGGCGCGGCAATGATGTCTCGGGCGACTTGGTGGTCACGTCGCTTGGCACGCTGAGCCATCTTCTGGTGCCGGTTCTCACGGATTTTCAACGCGAAAACCCCGGCATCGTGGTGCGTTATCTCACCGGCGACCGGCTCTTTCGTCTGGAATATGGCGAGGCGCATGTCGCCCTGCGCGCCGGAAACCCGCCCGATCAGCCCGACAATGTCGTGCAGAGCTTTTACCGCCAGAAGGTCACGCTCTATGCCAGCAAGGCCTATGCGGATCGTCACGGGTTGCCCACATCCGAGGCAGAGCTCGGCGCGCACTGGTTTGTCAGTGGCGATGATCCGAAATCCCGCGCGCCGTTTTCCATATGGCTGCGCGACACAGTGCCCGAAGACCGCATCACCTTTCGCAGCAGCGATGTGCATGCGCAGCGCCGAGCGATCCGGGAGGGGGCGGGCCTTGGGTTCATGTCGCGCAACGAGGCGCGCGAGGTGCCGGGCCTTATCGAGGTGCTGGAGCCGCGCGAAGAGTGGGCCGGTCGGCTATGGCTCGTGACCCATATGGATTTGCACAGAACCACCAAAGTGCAGGCGTTTCTGAGCTTTCTCAAAGACCGCGCCCAGGCCTGGGATGACGATTGACCCCAGCCTTAAAGGAACCCCGCATCCGACAGCCCATCCATAAGAGCCGCGAAATCCAGCTCCGGGCTTTCCTCGTCTGAGTGGGTGTTGGCCTTGCGCGGCACCAGCGGCCGAACGGAGGTCACATCCGCCTCGCAAAACGCCTCCAGCTGCGCGGGATAGGCGTTGAAGGCGCGGGTCCAGTAGCGGCGTTGAAACAGCGCCACACGTCCGCCGGTGGGCATCGCGAAAGGGGCCAGATGAAAGGCCGACCCTTCGGCGCCCACGAGGGTTTTGGCTGTCATGTAGCGCGCAAGCTGATCGGCAATGCTGTGGCGTTCAGGATAGAAAATGTCATAGCCCGCCTTGCGCATCACCGCCTCGATGCGGGTCTCTTGATCCACCAGCTTGTCGCCTTTTTGCAGCCGCGTGCGCGAAATATACACTTTGTCACTGCCTTGGGGGCGGATGCGCGCGGCCACCCGGGCGCGGATTTCACGGCGAAAAACTGGCGTGCCGGTGATCCACCCCAGCGGCCCGAACCCTGGCGAGGGCAAAAGCAGTGTCTCGTAGCGCGTCGGGTGCGTGGGCTGGTGCACGGCCAAACCATCCGTGATCAACGACAAAAACGGCCCGAACCGGCGGTCGATGGCCGCAGAAAAGTCCATGCCGCGATTTGGAATGACGACCAGCCCGTCAAGCTCATCGCGATAGTACCCCGCGGCCCAAAGCCGGATCAGCGTCTCGACCAGAAAATGCCCGAAATGGTGCCGCCCGATGCCTGCAAACATCCAACGCCCCGGCTGCATCTCGGCGAAGGGTTCTTCGGTCACATCCGGCACACCCGACAGCCGCGCGCCCGACAAAAGCGTGCGTGACATGTGCCGAAAGCTGCCATCGGCGCGCACCACACCACAGGTCATCGCGGATTTCTTTTCAATGGGCAGGACAAGCGCGTTCTGCAACCGCTCCACATGGGCGGGCGGCAGGGTCTTGGCCGTGATTTCCAGATCGCCGTCAATCATTGGACGGCCCGGCATCTGACAGCTCGGCATCTGACAACTCGGTCTTCAGGAACCTCTCGAAGGCGTCGAGGTTGATCGCCTCGAACTGACCGAAACTTTGCATCCAGACACTGGCATCGCGCATCGCATCGGGTTCCAGCTTGCACCATTTGACCCGGCCCCGTCGGTCCTGGCTGATCAATCCGGCGCGCGACAGAATGCCCAGATGCTTGGAGATGGCCGCCAGCGACATCTCAAACGGTTCCGCCACGTCCGTCACCGCCATATCGTCTTCCAGCAGCATGACCAGGATCGCGCGGCGCGTGGGATCGGCCAGGGCCGAAAAAACGGCGTCGAGCGGGTCATGCGTGGGCATGTACATTTTTAAGCGTGTGGAGAGGGCGGAGGTCAACCGATTTTAACGCCAAATTTACACGGGACGGGTGAAGAAGAGCGCGACCATTGAAGGGGTAGAGGTATGGAAGACGTCAAGCAGACTGTCGCTGTTTTTGAAAGCATCATGCGGGCGTCAAAGTCCTTTGTGTATCGGTGCGACAAGGATGCCGACCATACCATGCGTTACCTGTCGGGGTGTTTTCACGACATCACCGGCTATCACTCGGCCCAGATCATGGGAAACCGGGATCGGGCTTACGCCTCGTTGTGTCATCCCGATGATCTGGACCGAATGGTGTCAAAGATTGAGGCCTGCGTGGCACGCGGGGAATCCTGGGATGTGGATTATCGTTTGGTTCGCCCTGACGGCACGGAGATGCCGGTGCGCGAACGGGGATCTGCCGTCTATGACGGGGCAGAGCTTGTCTATCTTCAGGGGCTTGTCTGTGACGCCACAGCAGAAAGCCTGTTGCGCGACAGCATAAAGACCAACGCGGTCGACACACAGGACGCCAACCGCGACATTCTCGATCTCGCCAACAAGATCGTTCTGTCCGTGCGGGCTTTACGGATGCTGTCCATCAATTCCCAGATTGAAGCCGCCCGCGCCGGTGAAGCGGGCCGCGGCTTTGCCGTTGTGGCCGAAGAGATCGGCAAACTGGCCGAAGAAAACGCCGAATGCGCTGCTGAGATTGCCGCGCGCATGTCGTCCAACCACGATGCAGGCAAAAAGCGGGCTGTGGCAAAACTCAACTGATCGGTTGAATGTCGCGGCCAGCCGTCATGGGCGCCATTGCCAACGCGCAATGGCGTTTGAGCTGTCCGCGATCATAAAAAAATATATATAAAACAACAACTTGATGGCGCGCTGACTGCGTCCAAACCTCGCTTGACTCGGGCGGGGGTGCACCGTAGCACTCTGGCTAAGTTTTCTGACGGGGACAACGTGCCAGATCCAGATCACCAAGAGCGTCTAGCGCAGCTTGAAGACCGGATTGAAAGGCTCAAAGCCAAGGACGCACCGAAGCCTCACATGGAAGAACACTACTCTCAGGCGCATCTTGCCTGGCGGATGGTGATAGAACTTGTGGTCGGTCTTCTGATTGGCTTTGGCATAGGGTACGGTCTCGACAGCCTCTTTGGCACGCTTCCGATTTTCCTTGTCATATTTACATTGCTGGGCATGGCCGCCGGGATCAAAACGATGATGCGATCCGCCGCCGAGTTGCAGCACAAAACGGACGACGCCGCCCACAAGGGCGAAGAGTGAGGGCACAGCATGGCAAGCGAAGGTGACAGCAAAGAACTGGTATTCCACCCGATGGACCAGTTCATCGTGAAGCCGCTCTTTGGCGATGGGCCAGTGGGCTTCTTTACCGTCACCAATGTCACGCTTTGGATGGTATTGAGCATCCTGTGCATCGTCG
This sequence comes from Pseudomonadota bacterium, assembly GCA_039817165.1. Taxonomy (GTDB): domain Bacteria; phylum Pseudomonadota; class Alphaproteobacteria; order Rhodobacterales; family Rhodobacteraceae; genus Roseovarius. Next base: position 6,994 of record JBCBWJ010000056.1, read on the forward strand.
CGCTTCTGGTGCTGGGCACAAACGGTAAGAAAACCGTTCCGTCGCGCACGCAGTCGATCGCCGAACTGGCGTATGGCTTCATTCGCAAAATGGTAGAGGACGTCGCGGGCAAAGACGCCCTGCCGTATTTCCCCTACATCATGACCCTTTTCATGTTCATCGTGTTTTCGAACTTCCTCGGCCTCATCCCCGGCGCGTTCACCACGACAAGCCACATCGCGGTGACCGCGGTGATGGCCATGGCGGTCTTTTTGGCCGTGACGATCCTTGGCTTTGCCAAAAACGGGCTCGGGTTTCTGGGCGTCTTCTGGATCAGTTCGGCCCCGCTGCCACTGCGACCCATCCTGGCCCTGATCGAAGTGATCTCGTACTTCGTGCGCCCGGTCAGCCACTCCATTCGTCTGGCAGGCAACATGATGGCCGGTCACGCGGTGATCAAAGTCTTCGCGGCGTTCGCGCCGATGGTTCTCATTTCAACCGGCATCGGCCTTCTTGTGACCCCCCTCTCGATCATTGCGATCACCGCGATTTACGCGCTTGAGGTGCTGGTGTCCTTCATTCAGGCCTACGTGTTCACAATTCTGACCTGCGTCTATCTCAAGGACGCACTTCACCCGCATCACTAAAGACATGGTGGGCTGAAACCCCACCCTACGCAAACAACGAAACAACTCAAATTCCATCGTAAGGAGACAATCAAATGGAAGGTGACGTCGTACAAATGGGCGCATATATCGGCGCTGGTCTGGCCTGTACTGGTATGGGCGGCGCAGCCGTTGGTGTGGGCCACGTGGTTGGCAACTTCCTGTCGGGTGCCTTGCGCAACCCCTCCGCCGCTGGCGGTCAGACAGCCACCATGTTCATCGGTATCGCGTTCTCGGAAGCGCTGGGGATCTTCTCGTTCCTCGTGGCCCTTCTGCTGATGTTCGCTGTTTAATCCACGCGGAACCTAATCCTTACGCAGGGGGGATGATGACACGTCATCTCCCCATGTAACCGGAAAGTTTCCTCGGGAGATTTGGGACATGGCAGACGAGCCAACAACAGCCGCCGAAACCACGAGCGCTTGCGTTGATATAGCAGGCGGTGCCGTCGGCATGCCGCAGCTTTGCACCGACTGGTTCGGCAATCAGATTTTCTGGTTGGTGATCACACTGGTTATCATCTACCTCGTGCTGGCCAAGATCGCATTGCCGCGCATCGCTGCCGTTCTGGCAGAACGGCAAGGCACGATCACCAATGACCTTGCTGCGGCCGAAGATTTAAAAGCCAAGGCAGTCGAGGCGGAAGAGGCCTACCACAAGGCGCTTGCCGATGCTCGCGCCGAGGCGCAAACGATCATCGCGGCCACAAAGGCCGATATCAAGGTAGAGCTGGACAAGGCCACCGCTAAAGCGGACGCCGAGATCGCCGCACGCGCGGCAGAAGGTGAGGCCGCGATTTCCGAGATACGCGCCAACGCCATGGAAAGCGTCAAGGAAGTGGCCCAGTCTGTGGCCTCTGATCTGGTCGGCGCCATGTGGTCGAAATCGGATGAAAAAGCCATTGCAAACGCGGTCACCGCGCGCATGAAAGGATAAGCGAGATGAGAATTTTGACCCCGCTTCTCCTGTCCCTGCTGGCAACACCCGCGCTCGCTGCAGGTGACAAACCGTTCTTTTCACTGTTCAACACGGATTTTGCCGTTCTCATCGGTTTCATCCTGTTCTTCTCGGTGATCTTCTATCTGAAGGTGCCGGGGCTTCTCGGCGGCTTGCTCGACAAACGCGCCGAGGGTATTCAGGACGAACTGAACGAAGCGCGCGCCATTCGCGATGAGGCTCAAGCGCTGCTGGCAGGGTTTGAACGAAAGCAAAAAGAGGTTCAGGACCAAGCCGACCGGATTGTGGCCCATGCCAAGGAAGAGGCCTCTGAGGCCGCTGAGCAAGCCAAGGCGGACCTACAGGTGTCCATCGCACGCCGGATAAAGGCCGCTGAGGACCAGATCGCGTCAGCCGAGGCAAGCGCCGTCAAAGAAGTCCGCGACAAGGCAATCACCGTCGCCGTCGATGTGGCAAAAGACGTGGTTGCCAAACAGATCACAGCTGCACAGGGCAACAAGCTGATCGACGCCTCCATCGGCGACATCGAGACCAAGCTGCACTGATATTCCAGAGCGAAATGGCCGATGTCTCACGGGGCATGAGCGACCCAGGCCGCACCGCCTGGGTCATTTTTTGTCGATCGCATCGGTCTTTCACCTTCGTTAACTCTTTCTTAAGACCTCTGAACGACCGTTTAATCTCAGGCCGGAGGTAACGGGACGCGCCTGGCTTTTGAAAAACGGATGCTGCTGTATGACCCTTCAGGTCGATCAGAATGGCTCTGATCTGCCGAATACGGGTGCAGATCATGATAGCCCTGCGGCTGACCCCAAAGCATTGGCCGCGGCCGGGTTTGAGGCGGGGCTGTCTGTGGTCGTCGACGCCATGCCTGCCTGTTGTGTCGTGTTCGATCGTTCTTGTCACCTGGTGACGTTCAACCGCGCTTCCGACGCCCTGGTTCGCGTGTTGAAAAGACCTGAAACGCTGGCGGCGCTCAAACGGGCTGCCGAGAATGTAAGCCGATCAGAGGATCAATCATTGGTGTGCCTCCCGCTGGGCACGAATAAGTCCGAAACCTATGTGGTTGTCCCTCTGGGCGGCCCGTATGCCCAAGCGGCGTCTTGTCACGCGTGCTGCGGGGGTTTTCTGGGTCAGGCCCGATCAAAAGAAACAAGGCGCGCGCTTGGG
>JBCBWJ010000057.1:0-9710 GCA_039817165.1 Pseudomonadota bacterium
GTCGACGTCGTGGTGCACGGGTATCTGCGCGAATTTGGCGACGCGGGCGCGCGCCGGTTTTTCCTGACCACCACGGGGTGGGACGCGCCCGTACAGGATGACCGCACCGCGCCGATCTATCCCCGCCACCAGCGCCTCAACGGCTATGAGCGTGGTCTGGTCGATGAGATGCTCGCGGAGGTCGGCGCGCGCATTTTTTGAAAAAAATGCGGCCGAAATCTTTCAAAGATTTCGCGCCCCCAGCGCAGCCGGGTTATCGCCGGGCGCGCACCACCTGCATCAAGGGCATCAGGCTCGCCATATCCGGCCCGCGCGCCTGTCCTGTGACCGCCAGGCGCAGCGGCATGAAAAGCCCCTTGCCCTTGCGACCCGTGGTCTCTTTCACGGCAGTGGTCCAGCTGCCCCACGTGTCAGTCGAATAGGGCGCATCCGGCAAAAGCGTCATGGCTTCGCGCACGAAATCGGCGTCTTCATCCTCAATCACGGGCTCTGCCCCGTCGCGACAGATGGCCCACCACGGCGCAAGATCGGCCATGGTCGTGATATTGGCGCGCATCACCTCCCAGAAAGCGGGCGCTACGTCATCCGGCACGCCAAGCGCTGCGATCTCGCCGGCCACGTCCGCAAAAGGCCGCTCATGCAGCACGCGGGCTGTGAGCGGGAACAGATCTTCCTGATCAAACTTGGTGGGCGCAGACCCGAACCGTGCCGGGTCAAAATGCTCTGCCAACGCGTCAAGAGAGCCCCGCAGCTCCACCGGATCGGACGATCCAAGCCGCGCAAGAAGCGACAAAAGCGCCATCGGCTCCACGCCTTGCTCGCGGAAATCGCGCAAGGACAGCGACCCAAGTCGTTTCGACAGCGACTCGCCCTGCGGCCCGGTCAGAAGCGAATGATGCGCAAACTTCGGCACCGTGCCCCCGAGCGCCTCGATGATCTGGATCTGCGTGGCGGTGTTGGTCACATGATCAGATCCGCGCACCACATCCGTGACCCCCATATCGGTGTCGTCCACCACGGAGGCCAGGGTGTAAAGCACCTGCCCGTCGCCCCGGATCAGCACCGGATCAGATACAGAGGCCGCATCAATCGAGATGTCGCCCAGAATGCCATCCGTCCACTCAATGCGCGCATGATCCAGTTTGAACCGCCACACGCCCTCACCGCGCTCTGCGCGCAGGGCGGTCTTTTCGTCATCCGACAGGCCGAGTGCTGCACGATCATAAACCGGCGGGCGGCCCATGTTCAGCTGTTTCTTGCGCTTGAGATCAAGCTCCACCGGCGTCTCGAACGCCTCATAAAACCGCGCCTTGTCACGCAGTTCATCTGCGGCCGCGGCATACCGGTCCAGCCGGCTCGATTGCCGCTCCATCCGGTCCCAGGTCAGGCCCAGCCATTCCAGATCGCGCTGGATCGCATCCACATATTCCTGCTTGGAGCGCTCTGGATCGGTGTCATCAATGCGCAGGATGAAGGTGCCGCCCGCTTGGCGCGCGATGAGGTGGTTCATCAACGCGGTGCGCAGGTTGCCGACATGCAGATAGCCCGTGGGTGAGGGGGCAAAACGGGTGGTGGTCATGGAATGGCTCCGGTTTGGTCCGCGCAATGTCACATGGGCGGGGTTTTGTCCAGAAACACAAGCGCGCGTGTCTTGGCGTCCTGTCATTCATCTTGCCCCAAATACTCAAAACCCCGCGCGTCACCGCAAACGCGGCATTTGCGTGCTTTTGGCAAGATGAAGCAGGGGGCGCCGGTCCCTGGTTCAATAAAATGCCATCTATTTTCCGTCGTGCCGGCGTGGCGCGGTTAAACCGATCCATACCGGAAACTGTTTTCATTCTGCGCGACGGAAGACGCAGGGTCCGAGACTGGACAAAATGAACGCAAGCGAATTGATCTCAAGGCCGTGGTGCGACCTGACAGAGCGCGATTTGGGCGCGGCCACGGGCGTGCCGAGCATGCTCAACGGTGAAGAAACCCGGCTTTACTTCTGGATGGCGCGGCGGCTCGCGGGTGTGGCGGGCCAGATTGTCGATCTGGGCAGTTTCGCAGGCGGCTCAACTGCCTATCTTGCCGAAGGCAACCGCACGGGCGGCGGCGCGGCGCAGATCTTTGCCTATGATCAGTTTCGCGCCGGGACAAAGGTGAAAGAGCGTCAGCTTTTTGCAAAGGGCGTGCCGCGTTTCGAGGGGCGCGATATTCTGCCGCTGTCCCAAACACTGCTGGCACCTTGGGCGCCCCGGATCCGTTTCTGCAAGGGCCGCATTGAACACGGGCATTGGTCGGACGGGCCGATCGCGCTCTTGGCGCTTGATGCCTCCAAAAGCTCTGCCACGATGGATCAGATGGCGCGGATTTTCTTTCCGCACCTGATCCCGGGCGTCTCCGTCATCATCCAGCAAGATGAGCTGCATTGGCGCGAGCCATGGATCGCCGTACAGATGGAGGCGTTCAAGGAGTGTTTTGAGCCCTTGTGTTTCGTGCCCGGCGGGGCGGTGGCCTATCTGTGCACCAAGAAAATCTGCCCTGCTCACCTGCGCGCCGGGCAGGTGGATGCGATGGATGACGCCGCCATGATCCGCGCGCTGTCACGGGCCAAAGAGCGGTTGAAGCCCTTCAACGTGGCCCCCAAGATCACCCGTCAGATCGAGGCCATCCGCCTCAACCCGGGCCAGCGTACGGCCTGGGGGTTCAAAACCCGCGCGCCACACGCTTGAGCCGCCTGTGACGGGCCGTTGCGTCCGATGTCTCAGATGCCCGGCCAAATCCGGATGGGCAGGCCGTCGGGCAGGTTTTCCCGGGTGTAATAGCGCGGGATCAGCGTGATGCCCAAAGGCTCCAGCCCGCGGGCGATGGACGCCGCGCATTTGCGCGACTCGATCGAATAATACCAGATCTTGCCGGAGTAATTGTTGATCTCCCACTCGGTCGGCTCGACCGGTATTGCTGCGAAAATCACCCCTTCGCGGTCAAGGTAGTCCAAAATGGAGCGTAACAGCTCCGGATCCTGTTCCGGGATCACTTCCACCTCGACCTCATCATAAAAACAGGGGGTCGGTGCGGCGCGCCTGTCGGCCAGCGTGATGTCGGGTTGCGCAGGCCCCGCCGGTGCAGGATCGCCGTCCTCCGACGTGATGCGCGGCAGGCAGTCAAAGTCATCGATCCCGCCGTCGAGCTTGCGGCCGTCACGCTGGGTGATCTGTGAAATCAGCGATTCGGTCGCCATCAACCGCTCCTCCGTCACCAAGCCCCCTTCCACCAAAAGGCTGAGATTGCCGCAAATGTCAGAGGGGGTTTCCCCCTGCAGGGCGGCCAACAGGGCGCGGGTCTGGTTGTCTTCTTTCTTGAACTCGTTGGACAGGTGAAACTGATAGAGCCCGAACCCCACCGGCAGGACGGCCAGAACCGTGGCTGTCGGAAAGGCGCGACTGGCCAGCGTTCGCTGCTCAACCTTGGTTTCCAGCGCCTCCAGACGCTCTGCGATACCGGTCTCTGGCTCGTTGGTCATGCATGTGATCCCTTTTGGTGCCTCAGATGGGTCGCTGGGGCGGCCGCACCGTTTTCTAGCATTGCCCACCGGCGATTTCGATGGTCTGCCCGTTTATGCTTTCAGAGCCCGGTGCGCAAAGCCAGAGGGCGGCGGCGGCGACCTCTTGGGGTTCAATCAGGCGGCGGTGGCGGTTGGCCCGCACCATCATGCCGAGCGCTTCTTCGGCGCTGACGCCCGCGCGGGTCTGGATGGCCTCTTGGTTGCGGGTGACAATATCCGTGCGCACATAAGCCGGGCAGAGCGCGTTGAACGTGTAAGGACTGGCCATGTAGTCTTCCGACAGGGCGCGCATCATGCCGATGAGCCCGTGTTTGGACGCCGAATAGGCCGGCGCGCCGCGCAACCCCCGCACCCCTGCGATGGACGACACCGCAATCACGCGGCCCCAGTTCGTGGTTTCCATCCCCGGCAGGCAGGCCCGCACGGTCCAGAACGCCCCGTCGAGGTTGGTCGTGAGGATCCAGCGCCAGAACGCCGTGTCGGTTTTCGTCAAAGACCGACCTTCGGCCACGCCCGCATTGGGCACACAGATCTGCACCGGGCCGCGCGCCTCGACCGCCCGTGCGACCCCGTCCTCGACAGAGGCCTCGTCGGTCACATCCATCACCTGCGGGTGCAGACCACCGCCCGCGGCCTCCAGAACCTCTTTGCGGCGGCCGGTGATGGTGACGGTGGCGCCGTTGTCGGCCAACGCGCGCGCGATGGCCAGACCGATCCCGGTGCCGCCACCGGTGACGAGGGCATGAGAGCCGTTGAGCATGATGTATCTCCCTTTTCACCCAAAGTGACCCAACCGCGCAGGACACTCAAGCGTGTGTGAGGTGACAGCGCCCGCGCCACGCGCCATAACCCCCGTGATGCTGAAATGGATCGACATCCCGCCCATGTGGCTCTTGCTTTGCGCCGTGCTGGCGTGGGGGCAGGGGCAGTATGCGCCCATGGGGCTCAGCTTCGGGGCGGGCTGGGCCCTGCCGGTGGGCACCGGGCTGGTGGCCCTGGGGCTGGTTCTTTTGGCGCTGGCCTTGCTGGAGTTTGTCCGCCGCCGCACCACACCCATCCCGCATATGGAGGCCAGCGCGCTCATCACCTCGGGTATTTTCCGCGTCTCGCGCAACCCGATCTACCTGGGCGACATCTTGATCCTTGCGGGCCTGATCCTGCGCTGGGATGCGGTTTTGAGCCTGCCGCTGATTCCCCTTTTGATCTGGATCATAGAGTTTCGCTTCATCCGCGCCGAAGAGTTGCGGCTGGAGCGGGCTTTTGGTGATGCATTTTTGCGCTACAGGGCGCAGACACGCCGTTGGCTGTAAAACTTGTGGCCTCGCGCCATTCACATCGCACAATGATTGTGACATAGGCACGCTTCGCACTACCTCACGCGCGGAATGCGCTGTCACGCATGGCGGACGCCCAGAAGAGAAGAGACGGGGGATGACGACTTGAAGATCGGAACACCGAAAGAGGTGCTGGAGGGGGAAAACCGGGTGGCGATGACGCCAGACTCGGCGCTTCAGCTGCAAAAGCTCGGATATGAATGTGCTGTCGAGGCCGGCGCCGGTGCGGCGGCAGGCTTCAGCGACGAAGATTACAAAGACGCGGGCGTGCAGGTGATCAAAGCGCCCGCCACGCTATGGAAGAGCTGCGATATCGTGGCCAAGGTCCGCGTGCCGACCGACACAGAGGTCAAGCGCCTGCGCGACGGCCAGACGCTGATTTCCTTCTTCAACCCGGCCGAGAATGAAAAGGGCCTCGATGCGGCGGCCAAGAAGGGCGCGACCGTTGTGGCGATGGAGATGGTCCCCCGGATCAGCCGCGCCCAGAAGATGGACGCGCTGAGCTCCATGGCCAATATCGCGGGCTACCGCGCCGTGATCGAGGCGGGCAACAATTTTGGCCGCTTCTTCACGGGTCAGGTGACCGCCGCCGGCAAGGTGCCGCCCGCCAAGGTGCTGGTCGTGGGCGCCGGTGTGGCCGGTCTTGCCGCCATCGGCACGTCGACCTCGCTGGGTGCGATCACCTATGCCTTCGACGTGCGCCCCGAAGTGGCCGAACAGATCGAGTCGATGGGCGCCGAGTTCGTCTTTCTCGATTTCGAAGAAACCCAGACCGATGGCGCGCTGACAGGCGGCTATGCCTCGCCCTCCAGCCCGGAATTCCAGGAAAAACAGCTGGAAAAGTTCCGCGCGATGGCCCCCGATATCGACATCGTCATCACCACCGCCCTCATCCCGGGCCGCCCTGCGCCGAAGCTTTGGACCAAGGACATGGTCGAGATGATGAAGCCGGGCTCGGTGGTCATCGACCTTGCCGCCGAACGCGGCGGGAACTGTGACCTCACGGTCATGGATGAAAAAGTCGTCTCCGAGAACGGCGTGACCATCATCGGCTACACCGATTTCCCAAGCCGGATGGCGGCGCAAAGCTCCACGCTTTATGCCACCAACATCCGCCACATGATGACCGACCTCACGCCGGAAAAAGACGGCACGCCGGTTCATGACATGGAAGATGACGTCATTCGCGGCTCTACCGTGACCCACGCGGGCGAGGTGACCTATCCACCGCCCCCGCCCAAGGTCAACGCCATCGCACAACAGGCCAAAAAGCCCGAGCCGCCCAAAGAGCTGACGCCCGAGGAAAAACGCGCCGCCGAAATGGCCGCGTTCCGCAAGCAGACGATCAATCAGGTGGCGCTTCTGGGCGTCGGTGGTTTCCTGCTGCTGTCCGTGGGCCTCGTGGCCCCGGCCAGCTTCATGCAGCATTTCATCGTTTTCGTGCTGTCGGTCTTTGTGGGCTTCCAGGTGATCTGGAACGTGTCGCATTCCCTGCACACGCCGCTCATGGCCGTCACCAACGCCATTTCGTCGATCATCATTCTGGGCGCGATCATTCAGATCGGATCCAGTTCGATCATCATCACGATCCTGTCGGCGGTGGCCGTGTTCATGGCGGCGATTAACATTTTCGGTGGCTTCCTCGTCACCCGGCGCATGCTCGCCATGTTCCAGAAGTCGTAAGGGGGACAAGCCATGGATTACGGATTCACCACGGCGGCCTACGTAGTTGCGGCCATTCTTTTCATTTTCTCGCTGGGCGGCTTGAGCGGCCAGGAAAGCGCCAAGCGCGCGGTCTGGTACGGGATTGTCGGCATGGCCATCGCGGTCGTGGCCACCCTCATCGGACCCGGTCAGACCTATTGGTTCCTGACCCTGATGCTGATCGGTCTGGGCGCGATGATCGGCTATCAGCTGGCCACCCGCGTGCAGATGACGCAGATGCCGGAACTGGTGGCGATCATGCACTCGCTTGTGGGTCTCGCAGCCGTCTTTGTGGGCTTTAACGCCGACATCATGATCAACCAAATGAGCGCGCTTTTTGCGGTCAATGATCTGACGCTGGGGGCCGAAGGCGCCTATGCCGCCCTGCCCGCAGGCATGAAAGAGCCGCTGTCGTCCTTCGGCACGCTCATCGCCAAGAAATCTGGCGTTGAGATCACCATCCTGCAGGTCGAACTGGTGCTTGGCATCTGGATCGGGGCCGTGACCTTCACCGGGTCGGTCATTGCCTATGGCAAGCTGGCGGGCAAGGTCGATACCTCGGCCAACCAATTGCCCGGTGGTCACCTTCTGAACGCCACGGCGGCAGGTCTGTCGCTGCTCTTTGCGATCATGTACCTCGGCGGGTCCGGCAGCTGGACGCTTGTGCTGCTGACGCTTCTGGCGCTCTTTATCGGGTATCACCTGATCATGGGCATCGGCGGGGCGGACATGCCGGTCGTGGTCTCCATGCTCAACAGCTATTCCGGCTGGGCAGCAGCGGCCATTGGTTTCAGCCTCGGCAATGATCTTTTGATCGTCGTGGGCGCGCTTGTGGGCTCTTCGGGTGCGATCCTGAGCTACATCATGTGCAAAGCCATGAACCGCTCTTTCGTCAGCGTGATTCTGGGCGGCTTCGGCGGCGCGGCCACCGGCGAACAGCAGGCCGTGGAAGGCGAACAGGTGGCCATTGACGAGGGTGGCGTGGCCGCAGCCCTCAACGAGGCCAGCTCCGTTGTGATCGTGCCGGGTTACGGTATGGCGGTCGCACAGGCCCAGCAAGCGGTGAGCGAGCTCACCAACAAGCTGCGCGCCAGGGGCAAAACCGTCCGCTTTGCGATCCACCCGGTCGCGGGCCGTCTGCCCGGGCACATGAACGTGCTTCTGGCCGAAGCCAAGGTGCCCTACGACATCGTGCTGGAGATGGACGAGATCAATGATGATTTCCCCGACACAGACGTGGTGATCGTCATCGGCTCCAACGACATCGTGAACCCGGCCGCACAGGACGATCCGAACTCTCCGATTGCGGGGATGCCGGTGCTCGAAGTGTGGAAATCCAAGCAGGTGTTCGTGTCCAAGCGCGGGCAGGGCACGGGCTATTCCGGCATCGAGAACCCGCTTTTCTTCAAAGAGAACACGCGGATGTTCTACGGCGATGCCAAGGACAGTGTCAGCAAGCTTTTGCCGCTGGTGGAGTGACCCCGGCACATACCTCTCAAACAGGGCGCCCATTCGCGGGGCGCCCTTTTTTGTGGCTTTTGCGCACGGCCACGGCGCTTTGGATGCCTTCGGCAAGAGTATTTTCGGCAAGATGAAAAACGCGCGCTTGCAGCCCCCGTGGCCGGTGCTATCTGCACGACAGTGTCGCTTGGGCGCTCATTCGCTTTCCATTCGTTAACTATGGATGCGGTAGAGGGTCAGGCGAGTTTGATACACGGAACCAAAATGGCCCCGATTGAAGATCACCCCTTGCGCTATCAGCTGGCCAACGAGCTGCACGCGCGCCCGTTTCCCAAGCTGCAGGCGCCCGCGACCATCGCCTATCTGGTGCTCAAAAAGAACGAGAACGCCGCCGCGCGGGATCGGGCACTGGATATGGCGCATCTGGTGGATTTGCTCGACCGGCACGGTGCAGGCCACCCCAAGCCCGGGGCCACGCACTATTCCGGCAAGATCGGGCGGCATCATCTGACCTGGGAAAGCCACGCGGAATTTGTCAGCTATTCCGCCATCGCAGAGGCCAATGGCGGGCGCCCCTTTGATCCGGCGGATTTCGAGGTGTTTCCCGATGACTGGCTGGAGGCCGCACCGGGCTCGCGCATCACCTCTGCGCTGATCCGGGTGGAGCCGCGCAAGGATGACAAACAACTGGAAAAGGACATCGCGGACTGGTTCGTGTCCGAATCCGTGGCCGTGGCGCGGGTGGTGGAGGATACAGCCGTGATCGCGGGCGATTTCCGCATTGATCCTGCCGGCCACCAGCGGTTCCTGATCAGCGTCAATGCAGAGATCGGCTCGCGCCGCGCAGGCCGCGTGATGCAGCGGCTTTGCGAGATCGAGCAGTACAAAGCCATGTCGATGCTTGGGTTTTCGCGGGTGCGCGCGATGGATGGCGATATGGGCATGATGGAGGACCGTCTGAGCAAGATCATTGGCGGGCTGGGCGCACAGGAAGACGACGCCGAGGACACGCTGCGCGATCTGCTCGATATCACCGCCGAAATGGAAGCGCTGAACGCCACGTCGTCGTTTCGCTTCGGGGCAACCGCGGCTTATCGCCAGATCGTGGCGCAGCGCATCGACGTGTTGCGAGAGGAACGGTTCGGCTCTCGTCAGACGTTTTCAGAGTTCATGATGCGCCGCTACGATCCCGCGATGCGCACGGTCACGGCGGCCAAGGATCGGCTCGATGCCATGGTCGAACGCGCCCGCCGCGCCGGAGAGCTGTTGCGCACCCGTGTCGATGTGGAACGCAGCGCGCAAAACCAGGCGTTGCTCGAAAGCATGGACAAGCGCGCGGCCTTGCAACTGCGGCTTCAGCGCACGGTCGAAGGGCTCTCGGTCGTGGCGATCAGCTACTATGCGGTCTCGCTTGCGGGCTATCTGCTCTATCCGCTATCCAAACCCACGGGCCTCAGCGAAGGGGTGCTGACCGCCGCTGTCACGTTGCCGGTGGTGCTGGCGGTGTGGTGGCTGGTGCGCAAGCTGCGCGAAAGCGTGACCTAAAGGCTTTTGTGCTGCGCCAGATTGACTGTAGTCTGACCTGTGAAAGTGGGCCGGGCAAATGGGGGCAGGCGTGTCAGATCAGATAAAATCCATGCAGCTTTATCCGCGCGCCGAAC
>JBCBWJ010000058.1:0-9665 GCA_039817165.1 Pseudomonadota bacterium
GCCCTCGAAATGCCGCTGGACAAAGACGATGGCCACCACGACCTGCACCACCACGACGGGCAAGAGCAGGATCAGGGCGGCACGCCCATAAAGGCCACGGGGCAGATAGCGTTTGAGCCAGGCAAAGAACATGGGCTAGACCCTAGCGGCGGTTCCCTGCGGACGAAAGGCATGGCCATGACACCCCCTGACGATTTTGACCCGTTGATCGGTGTGGCCGAAACGCTTGAGCCCGGCCTGCGCCGGATCGTGGCGCCGAACCCGTCGCCGATGACCTATCGCGGCACGAATACTTATCTGGTGGGTGTTAGGGATATCGCGGTGGTGGACCCGGGGCCGGACAGCGACGCGCATCTGGCGGCGATCCTCGGCGCGCTCGGCCCGGAGCAAACCGTCACGCATATCATCGTCACGCACAGCCATCTGGACCACTCGCCCCTGTCCCGCGCCCTGGCGCAGCGCACCGGGGCTCACATCTATGCCTTTGGCGATGCGCTTGCCGGGCGCAGCGCGACGATGCAGGCGCTGGCCGCCACCGGGTATGCTGGCGGCGGCGAAGGGATCGACGCAGGCTTTGCACCCGATGCGACCGTTGCCCATGGCGATGTGATCGCGGGCAGCGACTGGCGGCTGGAGGTGCTGCATACGCCCGGGCATCTGGGCAACCACATCTGCCTTGGGCTGGGCGATGCCTGTCTGACGGCGGATCACGTGATGGGCTGGGCGTCGTCGCTGGTGTCGCCGCCCGATGGCGATCTGACCGACTTCATGGCGTCCTGCGATGCGTTGGCGGCGCGCGACTGGCGCTTGTTCTACCCCGGCCACGGTGCGCCAGTGACAGACCCAGCCGCACGGCTGTCATGGCTGATCCGGCACCGCCGCGCGCGCGAAGCGGCGATCCTCGAGGCTCTCGCCGACGGTCCCGCCACGGCCGCGTCACTGGCCGCCACGATCTACACCGACACGCCCGCCGCCCTATTGCCGGCCGCCACGCGCAACGTGCTGGCGCATCTCATTGACCTCGCTGGCAAATCGCGCGTCGCCGCAGTGGGCGACATCGCCGAAAACATCCCCTTTTCGCGGCTTTGAGTGGCTGCGAAATTTTTCCGCATCGCCCGCCCAAACCCTCTGGACGTGCGGAATCGCCCTTGCTATACGGCGCGAACCGTTCCGGCGTAGCTCAGCGGTAGAGCAGTTGACTGTTAATCAATTGGTCGTAGGTTCGATCCCTACCGCCGGAGCCAAAATCCCCTAAGTATCTGATAACAGGCGCCTTTCTCTAAAAAGAGTCGGAGCCGACGAGAAAATGGCACATCCAAGGGCACACCGCGTGGCACAAAGGGCGCGCGTTTATGGCCATCAGACCAGTCAGACAACCTCATCTCGAATATCGAAACAGCGGATTTTACTGGCGCCGCAGGTGGCCAACGCACTCTGCACGACCTGCGCCTGAGAAAAGATTTCTGCTCTTTTCCCTGCACACCCACGTCCCCGCCGGCGCGAAGGCTCTCGCAGGCAGACTCTCTGCCCTCAGCGACATCGCCTTCCAGGGATTGGCGGAGAAGACGATGGCGATCACGCCAGCAGAAATGGAGCACCTTCTGGTTGCACTTATGCGGTTTCAGATCGAAGCCGCAGATTGCGCGCGCGAGCTTGCACCCAGCCGAACACTGGAAGCCGCCCGGTACGAACAGGATTGCGCGACAGCAGCGCTGGACACCTTGCGGCAGGCCGTTTTCCTTCGGGATCGCGAGATCGCGCGACAACCCCTCAGAGACGTCGCAGATCGACTAGGTATTACACTCGACGAACAGGACCCCGACTGGAACCGGCTTGCGATCAGGGCGCTTCAGACGATGATATCGGCTGGTGAGGAAAGCCTGAAACGTGACCTGGGTCAGTCGATCCCCGACTGTGTGCCGGTCTTCGTTCGCAGCCAGAGGCCTGCTGTACACGCGCCGAACAACTTTTGCGACATTCCCCAGGAAGTCTCGCGGCAACCGGAACTTCAAAACGCAGAACGAAGCTCAGGAACGCGCTCTCAATTGTCTGACGCGGGGGTGAAAGACAGGCAGGATCCCGCCCCGACCGCGAAGTCTCTTCCGGAGGATTCCAAAGCGTCGGCGAAGACAATTGATGACATTGGCCAAGCCTACATTGCAGCGCGTTGTGAAGGCTACACAAAGTTTCGACCGCATGAGCAACCTGATCCTGCGACCGGCACAAGCTGGCAGAAAAACTCGGCGCAGAACGTCCGCTCGACGCTTCGGTTGATCACCGCGATGCTGCCGGTTTCTCACCTGACCGAGGTAACCGACGAGATGCTTGCGGAAGCCTGGAAGAGTGTCGCACGGCTCCCGAATACCTTTGGCAGGTCACCGAAAGAACGCCGCACGCCCGCCGAGGCCATTGCAGAAGCAAATATGACTGAGCGCAAGCAGGAAGCACTGCTTCGTGCCAGGCTCACAGCCGAAGGCGCAAGCCCCGGGAAGATCGAAGCCGCCATTCTGGCTTCGCGCGTTCCACGCCTGCGCGCCGCAACCGTTTACCGGCATATGCAGGATTTCCAGCGCATCGTAAAATACGCCGTCGCACAGGGGTATTCACAGCACAACATCATGGAGCATCACATCTGGACCAAAGCGGAATACGACCGTCGCGAACTGCTCCAGGAAGACAACAAGCGGAACACCTGGATTGGGCATCTTGATGCCCTGTTCAGGACATCGATTTTCCAGCAACCGCTGGAGGATTTCGGTGACCCTATGTTCTGGGCACCGCTTATTTCCGTCCATCACGGCTTGCGCAGCGAAGAAATACTGCAACTGGCTGTCTCGGACCTGCAGGAAATCGACGGGATCTGGTGTATCAATCTGCGTCAGGGCGCGGGCCAGACCCTCAAAAGCCATGCCGGCCGTCGAACCATTCCTGTCCACAGGAACCTCGTCGATTTCGGCCTGATCGAGCTGGTGCAACGCCGCAAGCGCGAGGGCGAGCCGCGCCTGTTCCCCTGGATCGAGCGCAGCGCGACAAAGAAGACGTTCACGGAGACCTTCTCAAAAGCTTTCACCGCTTATCGACAAACCCATCGCATCTATGACAAAGGCCGCGACTTTCACAGCTTCCGCACAACCGTCAACCACTGCCTCATCGAGACTGACTGCCCCGATACGCAGCGGCGCTACATCATGGGGCATGTCGAACGCGATGTGGGCATCACGAATTACAATCCTGACGGGTTCTCAAAAAAAATGCTGCAGAAGCGTATCGACGCGATCGAGATTGACATGTCCATGGTACGGCGGCCTTTCGGTCCGTCAAACGCCGATAATGTCACGGATATTGCAACGCTTCAGGCAAGAAACCGGTCTGCCTGAACGTGATGTTAGCCGTAGATGTCATGGCCGTTGTCCGATTTTTCCGTAGAAACGCGGAGCAGATGGGCCACGTGAGTAGCCAATTGACTTGATTTTATGGAACGAGTGCGGGGCACGACGGGCCATCCGTCGATCAACTCCCATCTCTCTTCAGCATCGCCATAGTCGAGGAATTCGTCAAAGGTCATCGGATCAACGACATGCATCGGATCGAACACGTCGCCGAGCTGTCGATCTTCTGGCATCCGCCTCTCTGCATTTGTCTCCAGCATAACCCAAACTTTCGTCAAAACTCTGTCTCTAAATACTTATTCTCTACGGCCACTGGTCAGCAAGACGCGGAGAGGGCTGTCTACAGCCCACGACTTCGCAAATCCAACCTGCGGACGCAGCATAGTTAAGCGCGCAAAGCGCAACACACATCAAGTGCGTTCCCGCGTGACTGATTTCTGAGAAAGAAATGACGGCTGGGCCGTTTTCGACACGCGGTCGGGGCACGTGACGCCCGCGCGACGAAAAGGCCTCTGGCCGGTCAGGAGCGAGGGGGTCGATGACCTCAACTGGGAAGGAAACCCAATGAACATGCAACCTCAGCACCCGCTAACTAAAAAGGAAGAGATCGAAGTCGGCGACATTATCTTGTTCCCGTTTCCACTGCGCAGAAATGGAAGCAGTTCGGACCGCGCACCACTGGTGAATTGCGTTGCGTTCGACATCTGCCGACTCGGCGAAGAGATCTATCTTGAACTGGCACCGGCGGCGGAAGGCCAGATTAAACCGCGCCCTCGCAACGCTATTGCTGTCAACGCCAAACAAGCCCGGAAGGCTGGTTTGGCCATGGAAACTTGTTTTCTTGTCGATCAGCGTCTCCGCGTCAGCGCACGTGCGCCCGGAGTGACATCGTGTCTGCGCGTGGGGAGCCTTGCAAAGCCTGAACGGATGGCACTCGACGCACAACGAGCGCGAGTCACAGCGCTTGCAGATATGAGCACCGCACGCCGGCGAAAGCGGTCGCGGGCCGTTTCACTCCCGTCAACGCTGATTGGCACAGCATACGAAGCGTTTGAAGGAGCTGCACAATGACAATGCCCATCTCGATCCCTGGTGCCAACAACCACAGGCTGGTGCACGTCAACGCGCCTATTGAACAGCATGACGCGCATCGGTTGTTGGAACTGCGCACAGATCTGCACACTGAAGCGCGCAAGGCGGCCAAAACGCTTGATGGTCTCGACCAAAGAGACCTCAACAAGCATCCACTGGCCTTTGGAACGATCCGTTTGTCAGCTAGCCGCCGGGCCGGTGACACGGAAGAAGTGCGAAAGGCCATTCGTGTGGTCCTTGCTGATCTCGGGGAACCCTCAGAAAGCGACGATCCCACATGTCCGTATGTGATCTGCGCTCGCGCTCTCACGCGCGTGCTCGAATTGTCAGAGCGGATCGCGGACATTGAAGCGGCGCATGCACGGGCGTCCGTCCACCGTCGGGCTGCAAACATGGGTAGCGATACAGCCGTGACTGACTGACCATGCCAGTTAAGGGCGGCGCACCGTCGCCCTTAGCGCATACGAAAATCTGAAAGCTCACAGAGCCGGAGTGGATTGATTGCAGTTGAAAACGGCGGATAGCTGACTGGCTGACATTCCGCGCAAGATCATGTGCTTTACCATCGATCGACGCGCCTTCTATTGAGGCTTGGGGCCATTCATGGCTATGCATCACCGGCAGAGGACGTTAGCTTGAGCCTCAAAGCACTTTTTTGAGGTTTGCACTTGAAAATCATCGACAATATCTCCGTCCTGTTTGGAGAAGAGCTGAAAGCAGGAGTTGATACTGGTTCGAAGGTTCGAGTGGCAGCCAGTTGCTTTTCTATTTTTGCTTTCGA
Source organism: Pseudomonadota bacterium (assembly GCA_039817165.1). Classification (GTDB taxonomy): domain Bacteria; phylum Pseudomonadota; class Alphaproteobacteria; order Rhodobacterales; family Rhodobacteraceae; genus Roseovarius. The sequence continues at coordinate 5,263 of JBCBWJ010000058.1, forward strand.
AGCTCTACGCCATGAATTGGAGAGCATCGAAGAGTTCGAGTTCATCCTGACAGATCCAACGTTTATTTCAAACGAAGCTCTTGGTCGCTCGAAGAAAGAAAAACGTGAGTTTTTCATCCCAAAACAGCTAAGGGAAACTGCGCTTTACGGAACAGAGTTCGAGATACACCTTCGGAACAAGCTCACTCAAAAGGCCATTGCAAAGCAGTGCGCGGACTGGATCCGGAGAAAGGCCAATTTCAAGTGTAACGCAACTAACGCCCCAATGCAGCAGTTCGCTGTTATCGAAGCCCGCAAAGGTAACAGGGTTTTCTCGCCTATTAGTGGGTTTTCAGCAGTCGACTTGGGGTATCAGCCAGGCAACGCCGTTTCGAATTTCACGCATGCCTTCGAGGACGACCTTTCGGCAAAAACTTATCTTTCGTTGTTTGATCAGGTCTGGGCCAACCCCGCAAACGTTCAAGATGTGACAGATCAAGTCCTTCAGCACATTGAGGCCGTCTACCAAGAGAATTCACCAGAAAAGATCTATTTCCTGATACTGTACAATATCTTCAGGGAGTTCCTCGAGGAGGTAGACGAGGATGTGCTGCCCAATAACCAAACGGGATACTTGGATAGCCTCGTCTGGAACAAACTGTTCAACTATCAACGAGACGCGGCCACCGGGGTAATTAACAAACTGGAAACCTATAACGGCTGCATCCTGGCGGACAGCGTCGGCTTGGGAAAAACGTTCACCGCGCTTGCTGTCGTCAAATACTATGAACTACGGAACAAATCTGTCCTGGTTCTCTGCCCCAAAAAGCTTGCTGACAATTGGCGCAACTACAACACGAATCTCAAGACAAACCTCTTTGCAGCCGACCGCTTCAACTATGATGTCCTCTGCCACACAGATCTATCCAGAACATCGGGCGAGTCTCTGGGCATCCCGCTCGATCGGGTCAATTGGGGCAATTATGATCTGGTCGTCATCGATGAGTCTCATAACTTCCGAAACAATGACGTCTACAAAGATCGGGAAACTCGGTACCAGAAGCTGATGAACAAGGTCATCAGATCCGGCGTGAAGACAAAAGTTCTGATGCTTTCCGCGACCCCCGTTAACAACAGGTTCACCGACCTTCGCAACCAGCTCGCATTGGCATACGAGGGGCATTCGGACACGTTGAGCCGCAACCTGAAGACCAAATCCAGTGTTGAAGAGATTTTCCGGAAGGCTCAAACCGCCTTCAACACCTGGTCAGAGCTCCCTCCAGCGGAACGCACGGCACAATCCATTCTCAGAGCGCTGGATCTTGATTTCTTTGAGCTCTTGGACTCGGTGACGATCGCACGTTCTCGCAAGCATATCGAACAATTCTACGATACGGCCGACATCGGGCAATTCCCTGAGCGTAAAAGGCCCATTTCCCATCACCTCCCGATCACGTTCCGCGAGGATGTCGTGGGGTTCGACGAGATTTATAGCGACCTATCGCTTCTCAAAATGGCGGTCTACGCGCCGGTGAACTACATCCAACCAAGCCGACTCCGAAAATACGAAGAGCTCTATGACACAAAGACCGAGGGTTCCAAAGGTACGCTGCGCCAGGCCGATCGCGAGCGCAGCTTGCAAGCGCTGATGACGACGAACCTTCTGAAGCGCCTTGAAAGCTCAGTGGAGGCATTCCGTCTCACACTGGGCGCTCTCGACCGAAACATTGGTGCGATGCAAAATGCCATCAATCGTTTCGAAACTAGTGGCGGCAACGGCAGGATTGAAGACGTTTTCAGTGACATGGACAACTTGGATACTGACGATGACGACCTGTCGGGACTAGGCGAATTTACAATCGGCAAGAAAATCCAAATCGACCTTGCTGATATGGACATCCCAACGTGGAAAGCTGACTTGGGCGGCGACCGCGAGATCATTCAGGGCCTCTTGGCAGAGATGGACAAGGTTGGCGTAGAAGAGGACGCCAAGCTGCAGCACCTGATCGACGTCATCAAACAGAAGATGACGTCGCCGCTGAACCCCGGCAATCGCAAGGTTCTGATCTTCACCGCCTACGCAGATACCGCCGAATATCTCTATCGGCACGTCGCGCCTGCGATGAAGGGCACGATGGGTTCCGAGACGGGCATCGTCACGGGCTCAGGGAACCCCAAGACGACCTTGAAGCCTCATTTCGACTTCCAGTCGGTTCTGACGCTCTTCGCTCCCAAGGCGAAAGAGAAGTCACTGATCATGCCGGAAGTGCCAGATGAGCTGGATATCTTGATCGGAACCGACTGCATCTCTGAGGGCCAAAACCTTCAGGACTGCGACTACCTGATCAATTATGACATCCACTGGAACCCGGTTCGGATTGTACAGCGCTTTGGCCGGGTTGACCGGATCGGCTCGCCCAACACCGCCATTCAGCTGGTCAACTACTGGCCCGACATCTCGCTCGACGAATACATCAACCTCAAGGAACGCGTCGAAAACCGGATGCACATTGTCGACCTGACCGGCACCGGCGAAGACAACGTTCTGACGGCGAAGAGCAGTGACGTCGCCTACCGCAAGGACCAGCTGCAGCGCCTACAGGACGAGGTCATCGAGCTTGAGGACGTCAAAACCGGCGTTTCGATAACCGACCTTGGACTGAACGACTTCCGCATGGACCTGCTGAACTACACGAAGGAACATGGCGACTTGGCGGGTCAACCCAAAGGGCTGCACGCCATCGTCCCGTCCAACCCTGCCAAGGGGCTGCGAACCGGTGTGATCTTTGCCCTGCGCAACATCCACCCCGATGTGAACGTCAACCAACAGAACCGCCTGCACCCCTACTACCTGATCTACCTCGACAACGACGCCAATGTCATCGCGGACCATACTGAGGTGAAGCGCTTGCTCGACCTGATCCGCGCCAGCTGCAAGGGTCTGGACAAACCGATCAAGGCGCTCTGCGACGCCTTCAACGCGGAAACCAAGGACGGGCGTGAGATGGGCAAGTATTCCGAACTGCTCAGCGACGCGATCAAGTCCATGATCGAGGTGAAGGAAGAGCGCGACCTCGACAGCCTCTTTTCCGGCGGACACACCACGGCGCTGACCCACACCATCGCCGGGCTCGATGATTTTGAACTTCTGGCCTTCATTGTCGTGAGGGATGCTGCATGACCGCGCTCTACGACTACCCCAAATTGACGCTCCTGAAACGTGTCGTGCCTAAAACGCGGATCTACGACCGTGTGCAGGCCACCACCGCGCTCAAGGACAAATTCGTCGCACAGGTCGACCAGATCACATGGCGCGCCAAGCTGGCCCCGGAAACCATCAACCTGCCCGCAACTAAATCCGTGCCTGAAATACAGGTGTTCCGCGTCACACTCAAAACCGCCGCGGTGCAGGACGACGTGCTGAAGGCCATCGACCGCGCCATCCCCTTTCCGATCCTGTTCGAACTGGAACAGGACAGCCAGATCCAGATCGCCGCCGCCCATAAACGCCCGTCAGATGCGGACGCGGCCAAATGGGTGCTCTCGGACTATCTGCGCTCGGACTGGCTGCCGATCGATACGCCCCGCAGCCCATTGCCAGTGGCGCTGAACCTTGGCGTGCTTTATGAACAGATGCTGACGGCGCTCATGCCGATTGTGCCGCAAACGGCGGAATCCCTGAGCGGGCGGATGGACCGGACGCACGCCCTCAAAACCAAAGAGCGTGAGATCCGCCAGCTGAAATCCAAGTTGAAACGCGAGACGCAATTCAACATCAAAATGACACTGCACGGTCAGCTGCGTGAGGCGCAGGCGGACTTCGAGCATCTGAAAAAGCCGGAATAGGCGGGGGAAGAGTATGAGTGACGAGATCGAAAAGCTGAAAATGCACAGCCCTGACCTGACGCAGAACAATATCGCCAAGATCCGCGCGCTCTTCCCCGGCTGCGTGACCGAAGCGGCGGGTGAGGACGGCAAGCTGCGTCTGGCGGTGGATTTTGACCAGCTAAAGCAAGAGCTGTCGGACAGCATCGTCGAGGGGCCGCAAGAACGTTATCACCTGAACTGGCCGGGCAAGCGCGAGGCGCTGATCACCGCCAACGCCCCCATCGCCAAAACCCTGCGCCCCGCGCGGGATGAAAGCGTGGATTTCGATACCACCCAGAACCTGTTCATCGAAGGCGACAACCTAGAGGCACTGAAGCTGCTGCAAACGTCCTTTCTAGGTGAGGTCAAAATTGTCTACATTGACCCGCCTTACAACACTGGGAAGGATTTCATCTACAACGACAAGTTTGCCGAGGATAAGGATGATTATCTGGAACGCAGCGAGCAAACGGATCAAGAAGGTAACCGTTTGGTTGCTAATACCCAATCAAATGGCCGTTTCCACTCTGACTGGCTCAGTATGATGTACTCGCGCC
>JBCBWJ010000059.1:0-9618 GCA_039817165.1 Pseudomonadota bacterium
CTGGCCCCGTTCCCCGGCAAGACGTTTTCGCGCTACCTTTCGATCTTCACCGCTGAGGCGACGCCGAGCCAGGTGGTCACGCCGGTGGCGTCCACCATGCGCCGGCTCATTGACGAACGCGCCATCCGCCCAGCGGTGGAAAAGATGCCGTGGCTATCTGAGGTGTTTCAGTTGTTGCCGGAACGCAAAGACGGCTGACGCCCTCACGGTAAAAGCGCGCGCGCCTCATTGATGAGGGCCTGCAGGCGCTCTGCGGCGGCCCCCTCAGGCGCCAGCTGCGCGCTCTGACCGTAAAGCGAAAACTGGTGACGGGCGCTGTCGGCGCGCTGCAACGGCGCGGTGTAGTGATACATCAGCGGAAAAGGTGCGGCGTCAATGTCTGCCACCGCGTCGAGCCAGTCTGTACGATGCGCCCGTGCAGGGCGGCCCGAGACGGCGCGGCTGATCCGGGTGGAGCTGTCTTTGCCGGTGGCCACCGTCTCCGGGTGATGTTTTTTGCGCTGGGCCTCGGGGGCCGTGATGAAGGCCGTGCCGATCTGAACACCCGCAGCCCCCAAGGTGAGCGCCGCCGCAATCCCGCGCCCATCAGCAATGCCGCCTGCCGCGATCACGGGCACATCGACCGCATCGACCACCTGCGGCAGCAGCGCAAAGAGACCCACCTGCGCGTCATTCTGAACGTCCAGGAACACCCCGCGATGCCCGCCCGCTTCCCAGCCTTGAGCGATGATCGCATCCACCCCGCGCGCGGCAAGCCAACGGGCCTCTTCCACCGTGGTGGCCGAGCTCAGGATCTTGCATCCGGCGTCTTTGAGGGCGGCCACGGCCTGCGGCTCCGGCAGGCCGAAATGAAAGCTGACGACAGCGGGCAGATGGCGCAGAAGGAGCTCCAGATGCCCTTGCCCGAACGTGTCAAAGTTGGGGATCGGAAGGTCGGTGGGCGGATCCACGCCCGCGGCCTCATACTGCGGCATGAGCGCGGTCAAAAGCGTCTCATGCTGGCCCGGGGCCATCTGCGGCGGCGTGTGGCAGAAAAAGTTGAAGTTGACAGGCCGGTTGGTGAGGCCCGAGAGCGCGACCATCTCTTGTTCCAGCGTATCAAGTGACATCGTCGCGCAGCCATGCCCGCCCAGACCGCCCGCGTTGGACACCGCCGCGACAATCTCCGACCCGGTTGTTGCAGCCATGGGGGCCAACAGGATGGGGTGATCAATGCCGAAGAGCGCGCACAGGCGCGTGTCTGGCCACATGGGGCTGTCCTCCCAACGAAAACGGGCCGCAGCGTGCACTGCGACCCGCAAAGCCTAGAAAGAAGCCCCGTGTTAGTCCATGGCTTTGAAGTTGAACTCGCCACCTTCCTTGATGCCCGACGGCCAACGCGACGTGATCGTTTTGGTTCGGGTGTAAAAGCGGAAACTGTCGGGCCCGTGCTGATTGAGATCGCCGAACATGGATTTCTTCCAGCCCCCGAAGGTGTGATAGGCCAGCGGCACCGGGATCGGCACGTTGACACCCACCATGCCGATGTTGATCCGGTGGGCAAAGTCGCGCGCCGTATCGCCATCGCGGGTGAAGATCGCGGTGCCGTTGCCGTATTCGTGGTCCATAGCAAGGCCAATCGCCTCTTCGTAAGAGCCCGCGCGCACGGTGGACAAAACCGGGCCGAAGATCTCTTGCGTATAGATGTCCATATCCGGGGTCACCTTGTCGAAAAGATGCGGGCCCACGAAAAACCCGTCCTCATAGCCCTGCAAAGAGAAATCGCGGTTGTCGACCACAAGCTCCGCGCCTTGTTCGACGCCCGAGTTGATCAGCCCCATGATGCGCTGCTTGGCGGCGGCGGTCACGACCGGGCCCATATCCACATCATCGCCCGCCGTGTACGGCCCCACTTTCAGCTTTTCGATGCGCGGAACCAGCTTTTCAATGAGCCGGTCGGCCGTTTCGTCCCCCACCGGGACCGCCACGGAAATGGCCATGCAGCGTTCGCCCGCCGCGCCAAAACCAGAGCCCACAAGCGCATCTGCCGCCTGATCCATGTCGGCGTCGGGCATCACGATGAGATGGTTTTTCGCCCCGCCAAAGCACTGCGCCCGTTTGCCATTGGCCGTGGCGCGCGCATAGATATACTGCGCAATGGGGGTGGAGCCCACAAAGGACACGCCGCCGATGAGATCGTGATCAAGCAGCGTATCCACCGCCTCCTTGTCGCCATTCACGACCTGAAAACAGCCCGCTGGCAGACCCGCCTCGACAAACAGTTCCGCCAACATGAGCGGCACAGACGGGTCACGTTCCGAGGGTTTGAGCACCACCGAATTGCCACAGGCGAGCGCCGGGCCCACATGCCACAACGGCATCATCGCAGGAAAGTTGAACGGCATGATCGCGGCCACCACGCCCAGCGGCTGGCGCATGGAGTAAAGATCAATACCGGGGCCCGCGGCGTCGGTGTATTCGCCTTTGAGCAAATGCGGCGCACCGATGCAGAACTCGATCACTTCCAGACCGCGTTGCAGATCGCCCTTGGCATCGGGGATGGTCTTGCCATGTTCGCGGCTCAGCGCCTCGGCCAGTTTGTCCATGTCGCGATGCATCAGGCCCACCATGGCCATCATCACACGGGCGCGCCGCTGCGGGTTGGTGGCGCCCCAGGCCACCTGTGCCTCGGCGGCTTTTTCGATCGCATCTGTGGTCTCCGCCGCGCTGGCCATGGGGCATGTGTACTGCACCTCGCCGGTCGCGGGGTTGTAGACATCATCAAACCGGCCAGACGTGCCGTTGACATGTGCGCCGTTGATGAAATGGGTGAGTTCGGACATTGCGGAGCCTCCTGCGTTGCGTTGAGGAGCAGGATAGCTTGCAAAAATAGAGCGAAAAGAGGTAATTTTTCAAATGCACCTTGCATTTTTGCAAAGCAACCGGAAAGTCCGCCATGCGCCCTCATTGGGATGACCTCAAAGTGTTCCTCGCCGTGGCGCGCGGTGAAACCCTGTCGCGGGCGGGTCAGGGCCTGCGGATGGATCCCGCCACCGTGGGGCGCCGGATCGCCCGGCTGGAGGCGGCCTATGGCGCGGCACTTTTCGCCAAATCCCAGAATGGATACGCGCTCACCGATGCGGGTCAGCGGCTAATGGCACCTGCCATTCGCGCCGAACAGGCGATGCAGGACGCGGTGGAGGAACTGGCCGGTCCCACCTCGGGGCTGTCAGGTCAGATCCGGATCGGGGCGCCGGACGGGGCGGCGAATTTCCTGCTGCCCCAGGTCTGCGCGGCCATCGGCGCGGCCAATCCAGAGCTTGAGATCCAGATCCTTGCCCTGCCCCGGATCGTCAACCTGACGCGGCGCGAGGCGGACATGGTGCTGGCCGTCAGCCCGCCGAGTGCCGGGCGGCTGACCGTGCAGAAAGTATCGGACTACCGATTGCATCTGGCAGCGAGCGAGGCCTACCTGGCCGCACATCCGCCGATCCGGGCGCTGTCCGACCTCTCCGGGCACCGGGTGGTGGGCTACATTCAGGACATGATCTTTGACAAGGAGCTCGATTACCTCCGCGAGGCGGGGTTTCAGCAGGTCGCGCTGTCGTCGAATTCCGCGTCGGTGCAGCTGAACTGGATCCGCCAAGGGGCTGGCATCGGGATCGCGCACGACTTCGCCCTGCCTGCGTTTGCGGGGCTGCGCCGGGTGCTCGCGGACAAGATCAGCCTGACGCGCAGTTTTTACCTGATCCGCCACGCCGATGACCGGCGGCTGGAGCGGCTCAACCGCTTTGCCGAGGCGTTGCTTGTCGGACTAAAGGCCGAGGTGACCCGGCTGGAACGCGAGACGCGCCCGTAAGGGAGCGGCGAGCGGCGCGTTACCCCTCCAACGCCTGCTCCAGATCCGCGATCAGATCGCCGGCATCTTCCAACCCAACCGACAAGCGCAACAGCGTCTCCGGAATGCCCGATTGCGGTTCCACCGTCGCGCGATGCTCCACCAGGGTTTCTGTGCCGCCAAGGGACGTCGCCCGGTGAATGAGGCGCAAACGCCCGGCCACACCAAGCGCTCCCTCCTTGACCAGCACAGACATCAGGTACCCCGCGCCACCGCACATCTGACGCCGTGCCAGGTCATGGCCCGGATGCCCCGGCAGACCGGGATACCACACCGCGTCCACGCCCTCATGCGCGCCCATGGCCTCTGCCACCTGCTGCGCCGTGGCGCACATCCGCGCCATACGCAAAGGAAGGGTGCGCATGCCGCGCAGCAAAAGCCACGCCTCCATCGGGCCCAAAAGCGCGCCCGCCTCGGCCCGCTGCGCACAAATGTCCGCCCAGAGCGGCAGACCCGCATCGCGGCACGACAGGGCACCGGCCAAAACATCGCCATGCCCGTTGATCGCTTTGGTGCAGGAATGCATGGAGATATCCGCGCCCAACGCCAAGGCCTGCGTCAAAACCGGCGTGGCGGCTGTGCCGTCCACCGCCAGCGCAGCACCCGCCGCGTGGGCCAAATCCGCGATCCGCGCAATATCGGCCACCTTCAGCCACGGATTGGAAGGCACTTCGATCCACACCAGATCCGCAGGGTGCGACAGTGCGGCCTCAATCACGTCAGGATCTGCGGCATCCACCGTGTCGAGGATGATCCCACGCTTGGCGCAAAAGCCCCTCAGCCAATGGGTGACACCCCAGTAAATCCCCGATTGCACCACGGCACGCGCCCCTGTGGGCAGCGCTTGAAACACCGCCACAACCGCTGCCATCCCAGAGCCGAAAAGCCGGGTCTGAGCGGCCCCTTCGAGCGCACAGAGCACCGCTTCGGCCTGTGCTACAGTGGCGTTGCGATCGCGGCCATAGCTGCCCTCGCCCGTCAAGTCATAGGCGGCATCGCGGGCAAATGTGGTCGACAGCTCAACACCCGGAACAACAGCCCTGCCCGCACCCATCGCCCCTGCGGCACGGGCCGCGATTGTGGCAGGCTTCAGCGGTGGTCGCGTCATGGCGTACGCCCGAGGTTTTCAAACAAATACTCGCGCAGAAAATCATTGCCGCGCCGGCCCAGATGCACCTGATCCATATAGAGCGGCATCCCGTCCATCTCGATCACGCAAATGCCCGTCGCGCATAGCTCCTCATGGGGCGACAGAACGGTCACGTCGTATTTTTCGGCCAGCGCCAGCACCGCCGCGTTGGTCCGCGCCTCGCGCGCCTCGTAATCGGCAATGGTCTGCACCGGCAATTGCGCCCCAAACCGGACATTGCGCAGCATCGCCCGCGGCACGGAGGTGTCGAATTTCGGCATGGTCATGAAGAGGATCACGTTATGACGCGCCGTCAGGCGGGCCAGCGATTTCTCCAGACCTTCCATGAACGCGGGGAAATTTTCCGGCGCGGTGCTGCCATCGGATTGGATCAGCGGCACCTGCCCCGGCACATCGCCGAAATGGCCCAGACCCTCGGCCAGATAGGACCAGCGCGACATCAAAAAGACGTCCATCGGCTCTGCCTGATCGAGATAGTCGAGCACGGCCGCATTGCGTTCGACGCACGCCGCCTCTGGCCCGCCACCGTCGATGGGCGAACACCCCGGTGAGGTGGCCAGCCGCCCGGCCTCGTCCCGCGCGCGGCCATATTCGTCAAAGGCCCAAAAGGCGCTGTTGGCCATGCTGTCACCCCACAGGAAGAAATCCGGCGTCTCTTTTTCAACGCCCATCCGACAGAAGGTCTCCGCCGTGATGTGGCCCCAGCAAGCGTTCCAGCCGTCATGGGTCGCGTCGACCTGATCCTTGAGCTCTGCCACGCGCGGGCCTTCGCCGTCATCGGCCTTGCCCGGCTGTTGAAAAAGATACCACGCCACCGCCAGCAGAACCGCCAGTTGCACGAAGAAATACACAAACAGCTTGTTCTTTTTCTTGACGGAGGTCTTGCGAAACGGCGTCTCGACCAGGTGGTATGACAGCGCGCCCATGATGAACGACGCGACCATGATCATCACGCGGATCTCATCATTGACCCGAGTGCCCGAATAAATCACCGCGACAATGAGCGGCCAGTGCCACAGATACGTGCCATAGGAAATCTTGCCCAGATAGACCATCGGCTTCACGGCAAAGGCCCGGCCCGTGAGGCTGTGCTTTTCGTCGCCAAACATCAGGATCAGGATGGTGCCGACAACCGGGAAAAGCGCCACCCAGGACGGGTAAAGATAGCTGGAATTGAAAAGGAAAATCGGCGCGACAATGAAGACCGCCCCAACGAACGAGGCCCCCCGCAACCGCTCTGGCACGTAGTTGTAATGCATGAGTAGAAACACCAGCCCACCCACCGCGATTTGCCACAGCCGGTAGATCGACGAGAAATAGCGCTCATCCTTGGTGTAGATCTGATCAGTGGTGAACAGGGTCAGCGACAAAGACACGACCGTTATCACAATGAGCGCCCACACAAACGCCTTGGGATTGCGCATCAACAACAGCACGACCAGCGGCATCAGGATATAGAACTGCTCTTCGATAGAAAGCGTCCATGTGTGCAGAAACGGGTTTTCCGCGTTCGGCCCGGCAAAGTAGCCTGCCGATCCCATCAGATTGAAATTGTTGGTAAATGTAATGGCCCCAAGGAAGTTTTCGGCCACCATCTGCATCTCGGATCGCAAATAGAACCAATTGGCCACAAGGGCGATCACAAGAAAACAGGCGCCATAGGCCGGCGCGAGGCGCCGGATGCGACGCGCAAAGAAATCCGTGACCGAAAAGTCTTTGGCCTGCAGCCGCATATAGGTCTGGCCGAGGATCAGGTATCCTGACAGCACGAAGAATACCTCGACCACGATGAACCCGCCCGGCACGCTTGGAAATCCAAGGTGAAAGAGCAAAATCGTGATCATCGTCAGCGCGCGCACCCCGTCCAACTCGGTGCGATAAGCCATGTTCGACATGCGTCAGTCTTTCAAATTTCGTAAAGTCGCCCGGGCCCCCCAAGACCCGATACCCCCGCCAGCTGGCCCAGATGCCATAGCAGCGCGGAGTTGGAGCTGACAACCGGCAGACCCAATTCCTTTTCGCTTGCGTCAATTATGCCAAAGCAGCGCAGGTTGGTGCAGCTGGCAAAGACCGCCTCGACCCCGGCGGCGGCTCCGGCCTCCAGGATGGCAGCTTGGGTGGAATGCTCGGCAATGCGCGCCACGCGGCGGTCATCGCGTTCACCGAAACTGCGCTCTGACACGACCTCGATCCCCGCCTTGGCCAGAAACGCCCGCATCGGCGCTACGACATCCGCGGCATAGGGCGTGACAAGCGCAATCTTGCGCGCCTTGAGCGCGTTCAACGCGGCAATCACGGCACTGATCGGGTTGGTGACCGGCACGCCCGGTTGCACCTCATGCAACCGCTCTGCCACAGCCTCCGGTCCGATCAGAACAGAGGCCGAGGTGCAGCCATAGCCGATCGCGGTCAAATCCCCCGGCAAAAGCGCGGCAGACGCGGTCATCCGGGCCTCCATACCCGACAGGGTTTCAGGCGTCACATTCGGGTCGCACAAGATACGGCTGTGATAAACCGAGACATCCCGCCCCATGGCCTGGCGCGCTTCGTCCTCCAGCGTTTCATCGGTGCTGAGCACGATAAGGCCCAAGCGCGCGGCCCGGTCGGGGGCAAAATCATAGGTCATGCGGCCTCCTTCGGCGCGCTGAGAATGCCGCCACTGACCGCGGCACGCACGCCGGTCGTGGATGGGCAGGATGTGGGCAACCCCCGTGCCACGCGCACCGCGAGATAGCCAAAGGCCTGCGCCTCGAGCATATCCCCGTTGAGGCCCGCCTCCTCCACCGGGTCCACCGGGCAATCCAGCGCGGCCGCGATCATTTCCATCAAGACCGGGTTGTGCCGTCCGCCACCTGTGACGAGCACACGCGCGGGCGGTGTGGGGCAATGTTCCATCGCGCGCAGGACGGCTGCGGCCGACATGCCCGTCAAAGTGGCCACGGCATCGGCGTCGTCGAGCTCCCTCACCAGCCCTATCATGTCGGCAAACGCATCCCGATCGAGCGATTTGGGTGGCATGCGGGAAAAATACGGATCGTCGAGGAACAGTTCCAACGCGCCTTGCGCCACCTCACCCTGCCGTGCCAGCGCGCCGTCGCGGTCAAAGGGCATGCCGCGGCGGATGGTCATCACGTCATTCATCGGCGCACTGGCGGGCCCTGTGTCAAAGGCCAGCAGCGCGCCATCCTCTTCGGCGCGGTCCTTGCGCGGGTCCATCCAGGTGATGTTGCCGACCCCGCCAAGGTTGAGAAACGCAAGCGGCGCATCCGCCCTCATCCATTTGGCACAGGCAAAATGATAAAACGGGGCCAGCGGCGCGCCCTCACCGCCCAGTTCCATATCCGCACTGCGGAAATCCCACACCACAGGGCGCTGCAACGCATGCGCCAGAGCCGCCCCGTTGCCCACCTGATGCGTCCCGCGCCCGCCGGGATCATGGGCCAAAGTCTGCCCGTGAAACCCGATGAGGTCGACGCCTGCGAACCCTTGCAGCACGGCCAGATGCGCGGCCTCCACCACCTCTTGTGCGGCGGCAATGTCATCGTCGTGCCAACGCCCCAGTGCGGCCCGCAAAGTGGCGCGCTCTGTGTCGGAATAGCCCCGATAGGCATGTTCACCAAACTCGAAAATCCGCTCGCCATCGGTCTCGATCATGGCCGCGTCCACACCATCAAGCGAGGTGCCCGACATTGCACCCAAAGCCCACAGGCGACCGGGTTTCAACATGGCCATTTCCTTTGCGCAAAACCGTCCCTATACATGCCGCGCGAAACGCAGACGGACAAGCCCAATGACGTATCATCCCAAATCGGACTTCATGACTGTCATGATGGAGCGCGGCTTTCTGGCCGATTGCACCGATTATCAGGGCCTCGATGATGCGCTGAGCCAAGGCGTGGTGCCGGCCTATATCGGGTTTGACGCCACGGCCACGTCCTTGCATGTGGGCTCGCTTATCCAGATCATGATGCTGCGTTGGTTGCAAAAGACCGGGCACAAGCCCATCACCTTGATGGGCGGCGGGACCACCAAGGTGGGCGACCCCTCTGGCCGGGACAGCGAACGCTCGCTCTTGGATGACGCACAGATCGCCGCCAATATTGACGGGATCGGACAGGTCTTTGCCCGCTACATCGACTATGGGGATGGCCCCTCGGACGCGGTGATGGTCAACAACGCCGAGTGGCTGGAAACGCTGAACTACATCGACTTTTTGCGCAACATCGGGCGGCATTTCTCGATCAATCGGATGCTCGCATTTGAAAGCGTCAAATCACGGCTCGACCGGGAGCAGTCGCTCAGCTTTCTCGAATTCAACTACATGATCCTGCAAGCCTATGACTTCATGGAGCTGAACCGGCGTCATGGGTGCCTTCTGCAGATGGGCGGATCCGATCAATGGGGCAACATCGTCAACGGCATCGATCTCACTCGCCGGATCAACCGGGCCGAGGTCTTCGGCATGACCACACCGCTCCTGACCAAGGCGGACGGATCGAAGATGGGTAAATCCGCCTCGGGTGCGATCTGGCTCAACGCGGACCGGCTCAGCCCCTACGAATTCTGGCAGTTCTGGCGCAACACGCTCGAC